>JBKDAC010000285.1:0-13337 GCA_046316515.1 Sandaracinobacter sp.
AGGTACCGCAGGGCGAAGTCGGTGAAGTGTGCATCAAGAGCTGTGCCAATGTTCGCGGATACTGGAACAAGCCCGAGGCGACGGCGTCGGCCTTCACGGCGGACGGCTGGGTCCGGACCGGGGACCTCGGCAAGCTGGACGAGGACGGCTACCTCTATATCGTCGACCGCAAGAAGGACATCATCATCCGCGGCGGGGAGAATATCTCGGCCGTGGAGGTGGAAGCCGCGATCTACAACCACCCGGCGGTTGCCGAGGTGAGCGTGTTCGGCCTGCCGGACGAGCGGCTGGGCGAGATCACGGGCGGAGTTGTCTATCTGAAGCCAGGCGAAAAGCTGGAGCCGGAAAGCCTGATCGAGTTCGTGAAGCGCGAGCTGGCGGCGTTCACGGTGCCCGCGCGGCTGTGGCTGCACGACCAGCCGCTGCCCAAGCTGGGGTCAGGCAAGATCGACAAGGTGAGCCTGCGGGCGCACTTCCGCGGCGTGCACCTGGGGCGCGCTGCCTGAGGCCCGGCTAGAGGCCGGGCGGGGCGGCGAGTCAGCGGAGCGGGCGGTGGAGATCGAGCCGGCCGGACGCCGCGACCCAGGCCTGCACCGTGTTCAGCGCCACCCAGCCGAAGAACATGACTGCGTGCACGTGCACGACAACCTGGGCATCGAAGCTGGAGCGGCCGATCAGGAATTGGTTCGGGAAGCCGGCGACGAAGATCAACGCCATCAGCGAAGTTGCAATCGCCTGGCGGCGCCAGGCCTCCCGCTCCATTGACAGTCCGATATCCGACATCGCTTGCCCATTCTTCGCCGCTTGAACGCAGCGTCACCGTCTACCGCCGGGCCTTCGGGCTGGTATAGGATGGACGCGTTATTGCATCCCCAAGTGCAAAGGCAGATTCTTCGGTGCGGGAGTGATGGCTGGATGGGGTCCGATCAGGTGGCGCTTGCGCCGGAATTTCGGCGGGCGGGGCGGGCGGACGCGGCGAAGGTGCAGGACCTGTTCTGCCGTAGCTATGCCGACACCTTCGGGCATACCTATCAGCCCGGCGTGATGGAGCGCTGGTTCGAGGAGAGCTGCACGCTGGAGCGGTTCGAGGGCGAGTGCACCGACGTGGATTTCGCGATTTTCCTGGCCGAGGACGGTGACGGGCGGCTGCTGGGATATTGCACGCTGGGGCCGTACGATATCACGCCGGAGACGGTGAAGCGCTGGTGGGTGCTGCGGCAGCTCTATCTGGATCCGGCGGCCAAGGGCACGGGGTTGGGCCAACGGCTGCTGGAGCAGGGGATCGCCGAGGCGCGGGCACGCGGGTTCGAGGAGTTGTACCTGACCGTTTGGATCGAGAACCACCGGGCCCGGCGCTTTTACGAGCGCAACGGGTTCGTGGAGGTGGGGCGCTATGCATTCGTGGTGGGCGACCAGGTGGATGACGACCGCATCCTGAGGCTGACGCTGTGATCATGCGGCTGGAGGCGCGGGGGCTGACCAGCGCACATGGGTTCCTGGGGCGGATCGGTGGGGTTTCACAGGGCATTTTCGCGAGCCTGAACGTGGGGCTGGGATCGAGCGACATGCCAGAGGCGGTGCGGGAGAACCGGGCCCGGGCGCTGGCGGCGGTGGCGCCGGGCGCGCGGCTGGTGACGCTGCACCAGGTGCACAGCGCGATTGCGGTGGAAGCTGGCGACTGGGCCGAGGATTCGCGGCCCCATGCCGACGGGCTGGTGACGAATCGGCCGGGGATCGCGCTGGGGATCCTGACGGCCGACTGTGCGCCGCTGCTGCTGGAGGATGCGGCGGCGCAGGTGATCGGGGCCTGCCATGCGGGGTGGAAGGGCGCGATCGGCGGGGTGATCGGTGCGACTGTGGAGGCGATGGTGCGGCTGGGGGCGCGCCCCGAGCGGATTGCGGCGGCCGTGGGGCCCTGCATCGGGCGGCGGAGTTACGAGGTGGATGACGGATTTCGCGCGCGGTTCGAGGCGGCGGACGCGGACAATGGCGCCTTTTTTACCGACGGGCGCCCAGGCCATGCCCTGTTCGATCTGGAGGGATTCTGCCTGTGCCAGCTGGCAGCCGCGGGCGTGCAGCGGGCGGAAGGGCTGGGCATGGATACCAAGCCCGATACCGCCCGCTTCTTCAGCTATCGGCGAAAGACGCTGGCCGGCGAGCCCGATTATGGCCGCCAGCTGAGCCTGATTGCGCTGCAGGGGTGACGCGCGGTTGATGCGAAGAGGGGGCCTTTCGGCCCCCTCCCGGTTTCGTTCTGTCGTTCGGGATCAGCCACGGGTGGAGGCATAGAGATCCCAGAGGCCGGCGATTTCCGAGTAGGGGCCAGCCGGGACTGCCTTGAAGGTCTGCCGGGCGGCCGCATACTGGCCGGCGCGGACCTGGGCGACGCCCTTGAACATGGTGGCCTCGGCCGCGTTCGGGCCCTTCTGGGCCGTGGTGAAGGCGGCGATCGCCTGCGGATACTGGCCTGCGCCAAGGAAGGCGTTGCCGGCGGCAAGCGCGCTGTTGGGCGACTTTGCGCCGGCGGGCGCGGCGGCGAGAGCGGCCGCCTGGCGCTTGGCCGAGGCTTCGACCAGCTTGGCGTTCATCGGGTCGCCTGCGGTAAGGACGCCGGATTCGCTTGCTTTCTGCACGACGTCGGCCGCGATGCCCGGCTGGCCGCCAACGATTGCGATCTTGGCGAATTCCTGCACGTCGGCCGGGGTGGTGAGGTTCCCGGTTTCGCGCATCAGGTGGTAGAGGCCGAGCTTGGCATCGCGCGACATCGGCGAGGCCTTCATGTCGACGAGCAGGGCGCGCCAGCGGGCCGGAGTCGGATCCAGGCGGATCAGCTTCTGTATGGTGGCGATATAGGCCTTCTTGTCGCCCATCTTGAACTGCGCGTTGGCGAGGTTCTGGAGCGCGGCCGGGTTGTTCGGGTTCTGGTCCACCATCTTCTGGTAGATCTTGGCGGCTTCGCCCGGCTTGCCCTGCATCAGGTAGGACTGGGCGACTATGGTGGTCTGGCCGGACTTCTTGGCGGCGGCGATCGCCTTGTCGTACTGGCGGGCCTGGTAATAGAGCGGGGCGAGCTGGCTTGCGGGTGCGCCGATGCGCTCGAGCTCGGCCGCGGCCTGGCCGTATTGGCCGGCACGAGTGTACACATAGGCGGCCATCTGGGCGACCTTGGTGCGTTCCGTCGAGGTGGTGGCGGCCGCGCGGGCCTGATTCACATAATTCTGGGCAGCGGCGGTGTTGCCGGCCTTGGCGGCATTCGACGCCTGCTGCAGCGGCTTGCCGACGGCCGGCGAAAGAGCCTGGGCGAAGGCAGCGCTGCCCAGGAGGGGCATGCCCGCAAGCGGGGCCGTGGCGAGTGCCAGGGCGATGAGCGAATGCCTCGAAACCAGCTTCATTGACGACCTTTCTTGTCGGTGGAAACGCAAACCCATGTATCCGGTTCATGGCATGGCATTGCTGCCGATGAACTGAACAGACCGGAAAAAAGGGCCCCCAGCCTCCGATGCGTGCATCGGCCATAAGGGAAGCCTGCGCGCAAGAAAAGGTGCCATTTGCCCCATTTCCCTGACGCGGGACGAGCGGTTTTGACAGCGCGGCGCAATGCGCTAGGTGCGGGCCGCAGGAACAACTGACAAGCGAGCGCACCCCCAAGTGACAACAGCCTTCATCTTCCCCGGTCAGGGGAGCCAATCCGTGGGCATGGGCAAAGCGATGGCGGAAGCGAGCCCGGCGGCCCGCACGGTCCTGGAGGAAGTGGACGAGGCGCTGAAGCAGAAGCTGAGCTCTCTGATGTTCGAAGGGCCGGAAGAGACGCTGACGCTGACTGCCAATGCGCAGCCGGCGATCATGGCCGTGAGCCTGGCGGCGCTTGCCGTGCTGGAGCAGGAAGGCGGGCTTCGCCTGTCGGACAAGGCGCGCTTCGTCGCGGGGCACAGCCTCGGGGAGTATACGGCCCTGGCGGCGGCCGGCGCGTTGAAGGTGGATGCGGCAGCGCGGCTGCTGCGGCGGCGCGGCGAAGCGATGCAGGCGGCGGTGAAGCCAGGCGACGGCGCGATGGCGGCGATACTGGGGCTGACCTTCGAGGAGGTGCAGGCGATTGCCGCAGAGGCCGCGCAGGACGAGGTGTGTGCCGCCGCGAACGACAATGCGCCGGGGCAGGTGGTGGTGTCGGGCCATGTGGAGGCGGTTGCGCGGGCGATCCGCATCGCCAAGGAACAGGGCAGCCGGCATTCAGTGCTGTTGCCGGTGTCGGCGCCGTTCCACTGCCTGCTGATGGCGCCTGCGGCCGAGGCGATGGAAGATGCGCTGGCGACGGTTTCCATGCTGTCGCCGGTGGTGCCGCTGTATGCAAATGTGACGGCAGGGCCCGTGGCCGACCCGGACGAGATCAGGCGGCTGCTGGTGGTGCAGGTGACCGGCACGGTGCGCTGGCGCGAATCGGTGCTGGCCATGCAGGCGGCCGGCGTGACGCGGATGGTGGAGCTGGGCGGCCGGGTGCTGGGGCCGATGGTGAAGCGGATCGCGCCCGACATCCAGAATCTTGCGGTAACCCGGCCCGAGGATATCGAGGCGGTGCTGAAGGCGCTCTGACATTTCGGGCGCAAGGCGCCCGCAAGCGCGACTGCGCGCCCGGAGCGAAGCGAAGGAGCCGCCGGAGGCGGAACGAGAATTCCGGGCGTAGCCCGCAAGCGCGACTGCGCGCCCAGAGCGAAGCGAAGGAGACACGTAATGTTTGATCTTAGCGGGCGCACTGCGCTGGTCACGGGCGCAAGTGGCGGCATTGGCGGCGCCATTGCGCAGACGCTGAAGGCGTGCGGTGCAAAGCTGGCCCTTTCCGGCACGCGGGCCGACGCGCTGCAGGCGCTTGCCGACGAGCTGGGCGGGGCCGAGGTGCTGCCGTGCCGGCTGGATGTGGCGGACGAAGTGGAGGCGCTGGTGCCGTCTGCGGTCGAGAAGCTGGGGCAGCTGGACATATTGGTGAACAATGCCGGCATCACGCGCGATGGCCTGGCCATGCGCATGAAGGACGAGGACTGGGCCGCGGTGATCCGGGTGGACCTGGAGGCGGCATTCCGCTTGTCGCGCGCGGCGCTGAGGCCGATGATGAAGGCGCGGCACGGGCGGATCATCTCGATCAGCAGCGTGGTGGGATCGATCGGGAACCCCGGCCAGGCCAATTATGCCGCAGCCAAGGCCGGGCTGGAGGGGATGACCCGCAGCCTTGCCGCTGAGGTGGCGAGCCGGGGCGTGACGGTGAATTGCGTGGCGCCGGGGTTCATCGCGTCGGCGATGACGGACGCGCTGACCGACGAGCAGAAGGCCAAGATGTTCGAGCGGATCCCGGCTGGACGGTTCGGTTCGGGCGCGGATATCGCGGCGGCCGTGCTGTGGCTGGCGAGCGACGAGGGCGGTTACGTCACCGGGCAGGCCGTGCATGTGAATGGCGGGATGCACATGACGTGAAGCTTCCCTCGGCTGGCTTGCACGGACATTGCAGGGCGGCTAGGGCAGAGGGGCAATCCACGGGCCCGGCCGCGAGCGCCGGATTCCCGAACGAAGGGGTTAGAGGAATGAGCGACGTCGCCGAGCGCGTGAAGAAGATTGTTGTGGAGCATCTGGGCGTGGAAGCCGAGAAGGTGACCGAGGAAGCCAGCTTCATCGACGATCTGGGCGCGGACAGCCTGGACACTGTCGAGCTGGTGATGGCCTTCGAGGACGAGTTCGGCGTGGAGATTCCTGACGACGCGGCCGAGAAGATCCTGACCGTGAAGGACGCGATTGCCTTCATTGCGGCGAACGGCAAGTAAGGTTTCCGTGCGAGCCGCGCCAGCCGCGCGGTTTTGCCATGGTGCCGTGAACGGTCTCGGGGGCTTTGTGGCCCGCGGGGCCGTTTCCATTTTGGAGGCCCACCGCTATGGCGGGCCCAGGGGCGCTGCCGACACGGTCGGGGCGCGAGAGGGAATCAGGAGGTTGGGATGCGCCGCGTTGTCGTGACGGGCCTTGGGCTTGTGACCCCGCTGGGTGGAAGTGTGGGACAGACCTGGGAGCGGCTGATTGCCGGCAAGTCCGGGGCTGGGCCCATCACCCGCTTCGATGCGACCGACTACGCCTGCCGAATCGCCTGCGAGGTGAAGCCGGAGGATTTCGACCCGAACCTGCGCGTGGACCACAAGGTGCAGCGCCAGGTGGATCCGTTCATCGTCTATGGTATCGACGCCGCCGGGCAGGCGCTGGAGGATGCCGGGCTGACCGACATGAGCGAGGAAGAGCGGTTCCGCGCCGGCACGCTGATCGGTTCGGGCATCGGCGGCCTGCCGGGCATCGCCGAGGAAGCGATCGTGCTGCACGAGCGCGGCCCCCGGCGGGTGAGCCCGCACTTCGTGCATGGGCGGCTGATCAACCTGGTGTCTGGCCAGGTTTCCATCAAGCACGGCCTGATGGGGCCGAACCATGCGGTGGTGACGGCCTGTTCGACGGGTGCGCATGCCATTGGCGACGCCGCGCGGCTGATCGCGCTGGACGATGCCGATGTGATGGTGGCCGGCGGGACCGAGGCGACGATCTGCCCGATCGGGATTGCGGGCTTTGCGCAGGCACGCGCCCTTTCGACCGGCTTCAACGACGAGCCTATGCGGGCGAGCCGCCCATGGGACAAGGGCCGCGACGGCTTCGTGATGGGCGAAGGCGCCGGCATCGTTGTGCTGGAGGAATATGAGCGCGCGAAAAAGCGCGGCGCCAAGATCTATGGCGAGGTGGTGGGCTATGGCCTGACGGGCGATGCCTATCATGTGACGGCGCCGCACCCCGAAGGTTCGGGCGCCTTCCGCTCGATGCAGATGGCGCTGAAGCGCGCGCAGATGAACCCCGGCGACATCGACTATGTGAACGCGCACGGCACCTCAACGCCCATGGGCGACGAGCTGGAGCTGGGCGCGGTGAAGCGGCTTTTCGGCAATACCATAGGGACAGTTTCGATGAGCAGCACCAAGTCCGCGATCGGGCATTTGCTGGGCGGCGCCGGCGCGGTGGAGAGCATCTTCACCCTGCTGGCGATGCGCGACCAGATCGTGCCGCCGACGCTGAACCTGGAAGACCCGTGCGAGGGGGCCGAGGGCGTGGACCTGGTGCCCTGGAAGGCCAAGGAGCGGAAGGTGGGGGCCGTGCTGAACAACAGCTTCGGCTTTGGCGGGACCAACGCGACGATCGTGTTCAAGAAGGTCTGATCGGATGGCGAACGCGACTGTCGCGGGGCAGCCGCGCTGGGTTGTCTGGGGGGTTGTTCTGTCGCTTGTGGCGATGCTGACCATGAGCGTGTGGACGGCGACCATGTGGCGCCGCGCGCCGCTGCCCGGGGCCGAGCGCATCGAGGTGGAGATCCCGCGGGGTGCCGGGATCGGCCAGGCGGCCGACCTGCTGGAGGCGGCAGGGGTGATCGACAGTTCGGAGGCTTTCGAGCTGCTGGCGCGCGCGATTGGGGATGACCGCGACATCCGGTATGGCACCTATGGCTTTTTCGAGGGCGAAGGGTGGGGGAGCATCCTGGAGCGGCTGAAGCGTGGCGACACGCTGATCGTGCGTATTCCCATTCCCGAAGGCATGCCGAGCGTACAGGTGGCCGAGCGGTTGAACGGGGTGGGGCGGCTGAAGGGCCGGGTGGAGGTGCCCGCCGAAGGGACGGTGCTGCCGGCGACCTATGAGGCGAAGATTGGCGAGAACCGGGCCGATGTGCTGACGCGCATGCAATTGGCAATGACGGAGGAACTGGACCGGCTGTGGGAGCGGCGGAGCGAGAACATCGCCGTGAAGAGCAAGGATGAGGCGGTGATCCTGGCCGCGATCGTGGAGAAGGAAACGGGGGATCCTTCGGAGCGGCGGCGTATCGCGGGGCTGTACACGAACCGGCTGAAGCAGGGGATGCTGCTGCAGGCGGATCCGACGGTGATCTACCCGGTGACCAAGGGCAAGCCGCTGCGGCGGGGCATTAGGCAATCGGAGCTGCGTGCGGACAATGGCTATAACACCTATGTGAGGAAGGGCCTGCCGCAGGGGCCGATCACCAACCCCGGGCGGGAGAGCCTGGCGGCTGTGCTGGACCCCGAGGTGCACGACTATCTGTACATGGTGGCGGACGGCACGGGCGGGCATGCCTTTGCGCGCACCTATGAGGAGCATCAGGCGAATGTGGCGAACTGGCGCGCCTATCGCCGCGAGAAGGGCATCTGAGCGCGGCTTGACCGGGGGCGAGTGCGGGGCCTAACGCCAGAGACCTATGAGCAGCCCCCGCACGCTTTACGACAAGATCTGGGACGACCATGTGGTCAGTGCCCGCGATGACGGCACCAGCCTGATCTTCATCGACCGCCACCTGATCCACGAGGTGACGACGCCGCAGGCCTTTGCCGGGCTGCGTGCGGCCGGGCGGCGGGTGCGCCGGCCTGACCTGACGCTGGCGGTGCCCGACCATAATGTGCCGACGACCGACCGGCGGCTGCCGAT
The DNA here is from genome assembly GCA_046316515.1 of Sandaracinobacter sp. GTDB lineage: Bacteria > Pseudomonadota > Alphaproteobacteria > Sphingomonadales > Sphingomonadaceae > Sandaracinobacteroides. The sequence continues at coordinate 8,494 of JBKDAC010000285.1, forward strand.
CCTCGACCCGGAATCGGCGCAGCAGCTGGCCTTGCTGAAGACAAACTGCGCCGAGTTCGGGATCGCGTATCTGGAGATCGACGCGCCCGAGCAGGGCATTGTGCATGTGATCGGGCCGGAGCAGGGCTTCACCCTGCCGGGTCTGACGATCGTGTGCGGCGACAGCCACACCTCGACCCATGGGGCCTTCGGCGCGCTGGCCTTCGGGATCGGCACGTCGGAGGTGGAGCATGTGTTCGCGACGACGACGCTGCAGCTGAAGAAGAGCCGCAACTTCGCGGTGACGGTGACGGGGAGCCTGGGCTTTTCGATCAGCGCGAAGGACGTGGCGCTGGCGGTGATCGGCGCGATCGGGACGGCCGGGGGCACGGGATCGGTGATCGAGTTCCGGGGCGCGGTGATCGAGGCCTTGAGCATGGAAGGGCGCATGACGCTCTGCAACATGTCGATCGAGGCGGGCGCGCGGGCGGGCCTTGTGGCGCCGGACCAGAAGACCTTCGACTATGTGGCCGGCAAGCCGCGGGCGCCCAAGGGCGCGGAGCTTGCGGCGGCGCTGGACTGGTGGCGGCAGCTGCCGAGCGATCCCGGTGCGGTGTTCGACCGCGAGGTGGTGATCGACGGGACGGCAATCGCGCCGCTGGTGACCTGGGGGACGAGCCCAGAGGATGTGGTGCCGGTGACGGGCGTTGTTCCAGCGCCGGACAGCTTTGCCGACGCCTCGAGACGCGAGGCGGCGGCGAAGTCGCTGGCCTATATGGGGCTGACGCCGGGCACGCGGCTGGCGGATGTTCTGATCGAGAATATCTTCATCGGCAGCTGCACCAACAGCCGGATCGAGGATCTGCGCGTGGCGGCCGAAATCGTGAAGGGCCGGCGGGTGGCTGCCAATGTGCGGCAGGCGCTGGTGGTGCCGGGTTCGGGGCTGGTGAAGCGGCAGGCGGAGGCCGAGGGGCTGGACCGGATCTTTGCCGAGGCCGGGTTCGAGTGGCGCGAGCCGGGTTGTTCCATGTGCCTGGGGATGAACCCGGACAAGGTGCCGTCGGGTGAGCGCTGTGCCTCTACCTCGAACCGGAACTTCGTGGGGCGACAGGGGCCGGGTGCGCGGACGCACCTGATGAGCCCGGCGATGGCGGCGGCGGCCGCGGTGACGGGCCGGCTGACAGACGTGCGGCAACTGGTGTGAGCGCAGCTATCCGCCTAGAGGGCCTGGAGAAGGTCTATGCTGGTGGCAAGCGGGCGCTGGACGGGATTTCGCTGGAGATTCCGCGCGGGTCCATGTTCGGACTGCTGGGGCCGAACGGGGCGGGGAAATCCACGCTGATCAACATCCTGGCGGGCCTGGTGGTGAAGACCGGGGGCACGGCCGAGGTGTGGGGCTTTGACATCGACAAGCACCCGCGCAATGCCAAGGCGAGCCTGGGGGTGGTGCCGCAGGAGCTGCTGTTCGACGCCTTCTTCACCGCTTTCGAGACGCTGGAGCTGCAGGCCGGGCTGTTCGGGGTGCCCAAGGACATGCGGCGCACCATGGAGCTGCTGAAGAAGGTGCGGCTGGACGACAAGGCGCATGTCTATTCGCGCACCCTTTCCGGTGGGATGAAGCGGCGGCTGCTGATCGCCAAAGCGCTGGTGCACAACCCGCCGGTGGTGATCCTGGACGAGCCGACTGCGGGCGTGGACATCGAGCTGAGGCAGATGCTGTGGGCCTATGTGCGCGAGCTGCATGCGGCCGGCACGACGGTGGTGCTGACGACCCACTATCTGGAGGAAGCCGAGGAGCTGTGCGACCGGATCGCGATCGTGAACCACGGGCGGATCGTCGCCGACAGTGATACGAAGAGCCTGCTGGCACAGGCGCGCGAGAAGTGGGTGCAGGTGATCGTTGCCGATGATGTGACGACCGTGCCAGCCATCGAGGGCGTGACCCGGGTGGATCTGCTGGACAGCCGGCGGCTGGACATCCTGTATGACAAGCAGACGGTGCAGGCGGGCGCCATCCTGGCGCGGCTGCAGGCGGCGGGCCTGAGCGTTGTCGACGTGACCACGCGCGAGGCTGACCTGGAGGATGTGTTCCTGGAGCTGACTGGCACGCCGCTGAACGGAGCCGGGGGCTGAACGGGGGATAGGAATGTCGGAGCGTGTGGAGGCCGATGTGCTGGTGGTCGGCTCGGGTGCGGCGGGCCTGACAACGGCGCTGAACCTGGCGGCGGCCGGCCGGCAGGTGCTGGTGCTGTCGAAGGCCGACATTTCGGCCGGATCGACCAGCTGGGCCCAGGGTGGGATTGCCGCCGTTCTGGACGCGGGCGACACGTTCGAAAGCCATATCGAGGACACGATGGTGGCCGGTGCCGGGCTGAACGACCGGCGCACGGTGGAATATGTGGTGGAAAGTGCGGCGCCCGCGATCGAGCGGCTGGCGTCGCTGGGTGTGCCGTTCAACCCGGGCGAGACGGTGTCGGAGCGTTGGCACCTGACGCGCGAGGGCGGGCATTCGGCGCGGCGGATCGTGCATGTGGACGATGCGACGGGCTGGGCGGTGCAGAAGGCACTGGAGAAGGCGGCGCTGGCGAGCCCGAACATCCGCTTCCTTGCGGGGCAGGTTGCGATCGACATCATCACCGAGCGGCACGGGGTGGACCAGGGCTTTGCCGCACGGCGGGCGATGGGGCTGTATGCGCTGGACCGGGAGAGCGGGCATGTGCGCCGGCTGCTGGCGCGCGCGGTGGTGCTGGCGACTGGCGGGGCGAGCCGGGTCTATCGCTTTTCCACCAACCCCGACGGGTCGACCGGCGACGGGATAGCCATGGCCTGGCGGGCGGGGTGCCGGGTTTCGAACATGGAGTTCAACCAGTTCCACCCGACCTGCCTGTATCATAGCCAGGTGAAGAATTTCCTGATCACCGAGGCCGTGCGCGGCGAGGGCGGGATCCTGCGGCTGCCTGATGGGACGGCCTTCATGAAGAGCCATGATGCGCGCGCGGAGCTTGCGCCGCGGGACGTGGTGGCGCGCGCGATCGACGCCGAGATGAAGCGGCTGGGCCTGCCGCATGTGCTGCTGGACATGACGCACCTGGGCGCGGCCTTCATTGAGCAGCATTTCCCGACCATCGTGAAACGGCTGCGGGAGCTGGGCATCGATCCCGTGACGCAGGCGATCCCGGTGGTGCCGGCGGCGAACTACAGCTGTGGCGGCGTGCTGGTGGACCTGGACGGGCGGACCGACCTGCCGGGCCTTTATGCGGTGGGCGAGGTGACGCAATCCGGGCTGCATGGAGCGAATCGGCTGGCGTCGAACAGCCTTCTGGAATGCCTGGTGTTCGGGGCGGGTGCGGCCGACGCCATCCTGCAGAGTTTCGACGCAACGCCGCCGGCGGCGGACGTGCGCCCCTGGGATGAAAGCCGGGTTACGAGCTCGGACGAGGAAGTGGTCGTGACCCACAACTGGGACGAGCTGAGGCGTTTCATGTGGGACTATGTGGGCATTGTGCGCACCGATCGGCGGCTGGAGCGGGCCGGGCACCGGGTGGCGCTGCTGCGGCAGGAGATTGCGGATTATTACGGCAATTTCCGCGTGACGCCCGACCTGCTGGAACTGCGGAACCTGGTGGAGGTTGCCGACCTGATCGTGCGGTCGGCGCAGGCGCGCAAGGAAAGCCGGGGGCTGCATTTCACCACCGACTATCCGGACCTGTCGGACCCGCCGCGGGACACCGTTCTGTATCCGGGGCTGGCGGGCTGAGAGCCGGTTGACGCGGCCTTGATGTTACATTATCACATCATCAGCAATGAGCCGGCGACTCGCCGGCGGAAGATGGTGGCGGCCCCGTGATGGACCATGATGTGGAAAAGGAAGGGACCGTCGACGGCGTGGCTGCTGCGCTGTCGAGCCTGTGCCTGGTGCATTGCCTGTTGTTGCCCCTGGCCCTTGGCCTGGCGCCCGCGGTGTCGGGCTTGACGGGTGAACTGCTGCATGGGCCGATCTGGGTGCATTGGGCCCTGCTGGCGCTGGCGGCGCCCTTTTCGATTTATGCGCTGCGCCGCGGGGTGGAATCGCATGGCGATGGCCTGCCGTGGAAGCTGGCGGTGACGGGCTTCGCCCTGATGGCGGCCGGGGCGCTGTCGCATGACAGGGGGCTGCAGGAGCAGGTTCTGACGGTGATCGGCGGGCTTTTGGTGGCAGGTGCCCACTGGCGCAACTGGAAGGCCCGGGTGGGCCACTGACTGCCGGATCAGCCGGCACCCATTCCATGCAGATCGGGCCCGTATCGCCGCAACCACTGGCGGGCGGGTTCGTGCGATTCGCCCAGGAGTTCGGTGGCAAGGCGCCAGAAGCGCGGGCCATGGTTCGGCTCTGCGAGGTGGGCGACTTCGTGAGCGACGATGGCGCGCTGCACATGATCGGGGGCAAGGATCAGGCGCCAGCTGTAGGTGATGCGGGCGCCGCTCGCGCCCTGCGCGCAGCTGCCCCAGCGGCTGCGATAGTCCCCGACCGATACGTTTGAAACGGTGCGGCCGAGCTGCGCTGCGAGCCCGTGGGTGGGCGGTTCGAAGACCCTGAGCGCCTCGGCCTTGAGCCAGCGGCGAACCCGGCCTTCGAACAGGGGCGGCCCCCCCGGGACCAGCAGGGTGTCGCCCTCTCGCCGGGCGGCGCGGCCGCTTCCCGGCATCAGGGTGAGTGATCTGTCGCCAAGCGGGAGGATGGTGCCCGGCGCGAAGGGGACGGGATCGGGCAGGCGCAGCGCGGCCTGGCGGCGGATCCAGCTGCGCTGTTCCTCGAGGACTGCTGCCGCGCGAGCACGCGACGCGCGCGGGGGACGCGTGAGGCGGCCACAGCGCGACGTGGTGCT
>JBKDAC010000286.1:0-1418 GCA_046316515.1 Sandaracinobacter sp.
GAACTCGATGATCGTGCGCGGTGGCAATGTGCCGGCGGGCTTCGTGAGTGGGGGCGATGTGTCTGCCATCAGGGCTTCTTTTCCGCTTCCGCCCGGCCCTGCAGCCGAAGCGCGACAAAGGTTAGGATGACGGTGAGCGCCAGCAGCAGCGTGGAGATGGCATTGACCTTCGGCGTGACCGAGAAGCGCACCATGGAATAGACCTTCACCGGGAAGGTGACGGTGTCGGGCCCGGCGGTGAAGAAGGTGATCACGAAATTATCGAGGCTGAGGGTGAAGGCCAGCAGCGCACCGGCCAGCAGCGCCGGGCGGAGGTGGGGTATGACGACATCCCACAGCGCCTGCCAGTCGCCGGCCCCAAGGTCGCGCGCGGCTTCTTCCTGCGCGCGGTCGAAGCTCTGCAGCCGGGCCCGTACGACGACGGCGACGAACGGGAAGCTGAACGCGACATGGGCGATCACGATCGCGCCCAGCGAGAGCGGCCAGGGCAGGCCCGGCGGCCAGGGCATGACGCGGGCGAAGAAGATCAGCATGGCGACGCCCATGCAGATTTCGGGAACCACGATCGGAAGCGAGAAGCTGGCGTCGACGAAGGCCCGGCCGGTGAAGCGGAAGCGCCAGAGCGCGATTGCGGCCAGCGTGCCGAGCACGAGGCTCATGGCCATCGACAGGGCGGCAATCGTCAGCGAATTGAGAAGCGACTGGACCAGTTCCCAATCCTGGAACACCCTGGCGTACCAATCGAGCGTGAAGCCGCTCCAGCGGGTGGTGCGCCGGCTGTCGTTGAAGCTCATCGCGACGAGGACGATCAACGGCGCGTAGAGGAACAGCCCGACAAGCAGCATCCACAGCCGCAGCGGCCACCGACGGGCATAATCCAGAAGGCCGGGCCCTTCCCTCATTCCTCGCGCACCCTTCGGCGCAGAACCGACTGCAGGGCGATCCCGAGAAAGGTGAGATACATCAGCATGAAGGCCAGGGCTGCGCCAAAGGGCCAGTCGTTTGCACGCTTGAACTGGCGCTCGATGACATTGGCGATCATCTGGCTGTCGGGGCCGCCCAGCAGGTCTGGCGCCAGATAACTGCCCAGCACCGGAATGAAGGTGAGGAGCACAGCAGACGCGATCCCGGGCGCCGCGAGCGGCAGGACGATGTTCCAGATGGTGCGCAGATGACCGGCCCCAAGATCGAGGCTCGTCTCGAGCAACGACCTGTCCAGTCGATCGAGTGCCGCATAGAGGGGCAGGACCGTGAAGGGCAGATGAACATAGACGAGGCCGACCAGGACGGCAAAGTTGCTGTTCATCATCGGCAGCGGCTCGAACCCAGCCCAGCCGAACGCCCTGACAAGGCCCTGGTTGATGAGCCCCTCGTCCCGGAGGAGCGCGATGAGGGCGTAGGTGCGGATCAGAAGATTG
>JBKDAC010000287.1:0-9573 GCA_046316515.1 Sandaracinobacter sp.
CCCGATGTACTTGACCGGCTTGCCCGGCAAGGCCATCCCTTCGGCATGTCCACCACCAACATCCTGCTGCTCGCCGGCGTCCTGTTGTTCGTCGCCTGCTGCGCCTACATCTTCTCCGTGAAGAAGGGCTTCGTGCCCCGCCGCAACGCCCGGATCGACGCCGAGCGAGCTGCCCGGCAGGGAACAGCGCCCCCGATCCCGGCCGCCGCGGCCGCCGCCCCGGCTGAAGCGCCCGAGCCCGCTGCCGCCACGGCATCCCCTTTCCGGCCCGCGCCCGACGGCCCGGCCGACGACCTGTCGCGCATCAAGGGCATCGGCCCCAAGCTCTCAACCCGCCTCGCGGAACTGGGCGTCTTCCACTACGCCCAGATCGCCGACTGGACTCCAGAACAGCTCGCCGCCGTCGATGCCCAGCTCGGCAACTTCCAGGGCAGGCCCGAACGTGACCAGTGGCAATCCCAGGCGCGCCTGCTGGCCAGCGGCGACGTAAAGGCCTACGAACGCGCGCACGGGAAGCTGGAACAGCCTTCCAGCGGGACCGCCGCTTGATCTTCCAGCCCGTCGGGGTCCGGCCGGGCCCGCTTGCCTTCATCACGCTGACGGTTCTCCTCGACACCATGGGGTTCGGGCTCATCATACCCGTGCTCCCCACACTTGTGTCCCAGCTCGGCAATGTCCCGCTGGACCGCGCGGCAACCGTCGGCGGCGTGCTCATCATGACCTATGCGATGGCGCAGTTCCTCTTCTCGCCGGTGATCGGCGGCCTGTCCGATGCCCACGGCCGGCGGCCGGTGCTGCTCGTCTCGATGGCGGGCTTCTCGGCCTCCATGCTGGTGGCGGGCTTCGCCACCTCGCTCTGGATGCTGTTCGCGGGCCGCATCCTCGCGGGGGTCACAGGCGCAAGCTATTCCACCGCCACCGCCTACATGGCCGACGTCACCCCGCCGGAAAAGCGCGCGCAGACCTTCGGCCTCATCGGTGTCGCCTTCGGGCTCGGCTTCATCATCGGCCCCGCCGTCGGCGGCCTGCTTGGCGGCCTCGACATCCGCTGGCCCTTCTTCGCCTCGGCCGCCCTTGCCGGGGTCAACATCCTGCTGGGCCTGTTCCTGCTGCCCGAAAGCCTGCCCCCAGAACGCCGCCGCCCGTTCGATTGGCGCCGCGCCAACGCCATCGGCTCGGTCCACCAGATCAGCCGGCTCGGCGGATCGCTGCGCCGCTTTGCCATCGCCTATTTCCTGTGGATGCTGGCGATCCAGGTGCTGCACGGCATGTGGGCCTATATCGCCGCCTACCGCTACAGCTGGACACCCACGGGCATCGGCCTCTCGCTCACCTTCGTGGGCGTGCTGGCGGTGATCGTGAACGGATTTCTCGTGCGCCGCACGGTACAGCGGCTTGGGGAATGGCGCACGCTGCTCCTCGGCATCGCCTCGGGCACGGCCGGCTATGTGGTGCAGGTCTTTGCCGGCACTCCTGCCCTTGCCTATGTCGCCCTGACGGTCGGTGCGCTCGGCGGCCTCACCGTACCCGCCCTCCAGGCGCTGATGACACAGCAGGCAACCCCTGAGACCCAGGGCGAGCTCCAGGGCGCGCTCGCCACCATCGCGGCCGCCACCGTGATCGTGGGGCCCATCCTCTTCTCGCAGCTGTTCGCCTTCGTCACGGGCACCGACGCGCCCATCTACGCCCCTGGCGCCCCCTTCCTGCTGTCCGCCCTGCTCGCGGGCATGGCACTCGCCCTGCTGATGCTCGGCGGCAGGCCACAGCCCGACCTCGAATAGGTCAGGCCCGGATCAGCCGGCCCGGCAGCTTCCCCGTCGGCGCGCCGGCCTCGAAGGTGATCTCGCCCCGGCAGATGGTCATCGCGATCCCCCGCGGCTTCTGCACCAGCCGCCCGCCGCCTGCCGGCAGGTCGCGCACCAGCTCGGGCGGCGGCACCGCCAGATCGTCCATGTCCAGGATGTTCAGGTCGGCGCGCTTGCCCGGCGCCACCACCCCGCGATCGGTCCAGCCCACATGCGCGGCGTTGCGCTGGGTCAGGCCGTGCACCAGCTCCTCAACCGCGATCCGCGTGCCGGCCCGGTTGCCCTTCGCCCAGATCGCCAGCGTAGAGGTCGGGAAGCTCGCGTCGCAGATCGTCCCGCAGTGGGCACCCCCGTCCGACAGCCCATACAGCGTGTTGGGCGCCGTCATCATCGCATGCACGTCCGACAGGCTGCCCCGCGCATAGTTGATCAGCGGCATATAGAGCAGCCGGTGCCCGTTGTCCTCGCACAGAAGGTCCAACATCAGCTCGGCCGGCGAAACCCCGGCCTTCCCTGCCTCGGCAGCAATGGAACGGTCCGCTGCCGGCTCGTAATCCACCGGGTCCGACACCCGGAACATCCGGTCGAACCCGTGCGCAATCTGCGTCCCGAAGCCCTCGGGCCGGATCTGCGCATGCTGCTCCAGCAGCCGCGCCCGCACCTCGGGCTTGCGCAGTTCCGCAACCTTCCCGGCCAGCGACAGCGCCCCGATCCGCCGCCATTCGGGGCAGAACAGGAAGGGGTTCAGCGTCGCCTCCAGCCCCTGGATCACCCCGATGGGGCGCGGCGCGACCTGGCATTTCACGTCCAGCCCGGCGGCCACCATGTCGGCCACCCGCGCAAAGATATGCCGGAACCGGTCCGGGGCCTCGTCCGTCTGCTGCACGGTAAAGCTGAGCGGCCGACCGCTGGTGCGCGCCAGCGCCGCGATCAGGTCCAGCTCCCGGTCGGCAAATGCATCATCCGCCGTCAGATAGGCGTCGGAAATCAGCTGGATCACGCCCCGTCCGGCCCGGCGCATCGCGGCTGCAATCCCCAGCAGCTCGGCTTCGCGCGCCTCCAGCGTGCCGATGTTCTCGCCCGAACGGCTGCGGTGCACGAAGGTGCGGCTGGTGGTGAAGCCCAGCGCGCCGGCCGCCAGCGCCTCCTCGGTCAGCCGCGCCATCTCGGCGATCTCGGCCTCGGTCGGATGCTCCCGATGGTCGCCGCCCCGGTCCCCCATCACATAGGTCCTCAGCGCGGCGTGGGGCAGGTGCGCCGCCACATCCAGCGCGAAATGCCGCCGACCCAGCGCGTCCAGATAGTCGGGGAAACTCTCCCAGTCCCAGGTCAGCCCCTCGGCCAGCGCCGTGCCGGGGATGTCCTCCACCCCCTCCAGCAGCGCGATCAGCCAGGCGTGTCGATCGGGCCGGGCGGGCGCAAAGCCCACCCCGCAATTGCCCATCGCGATCGAGGTAACCCCGTTCAGGCTGGTCGGCGCCAGGAACGGGTCCCAGCTCGCCTGCCCGTCATAATGGGTATGGATGTCGACAAAGCCGGGCGTCACCGTCCGGCCGCCCGCATCGATCACCCGGGCAGCAGGGGTGTCGATCCGCCCCACTTCGGCTATCAGGCCATCCTTCACGCCGATGTCGGCGGTGCGCGCCAGCGCCCCCGTCCCGTCCACCAGGGTCGCATTGCGAATGACGATGTCCAGCATATCTGTCTCTCCCATGCCCCATCCTGCCCGCCTCTTGGCCCCGGTCAAGCCGGTGAAAGGGTGAGCACCCGCCCCTCCATCTCGCGGCGCGAAGCGCTCATGTTGGGCGGTCTGCTGGGCGCAGCCGGCGGCGGGCTGTTTCTCGTGCGCGCCCTTCGCACCCCCTGGGCCGAACTGCCGGCCTCCCCCGCGGTCGAGGCCGCCCGCGCCCAGCCCGGCCCCGAGGCCGGCAACCCGAACGGCGACATCGCTGTCCTCGTCTTCACCGATTTCAACTGCGCCGCCTGCCGCCGCGCCCACCCCGACATGATGGCGGCGGTCAAGGCCGACGGCGCCGTCCGCCTGCGCTTCCTCGACTGGCCCGTCTTCGGTGCCGACAGCCGCGCGGCCGCGCGCATCGCGCTCGCCGCCGACGCACAGGGCCTCTACCTGCCCGTGCACCGCTTGCTGATGCAGGGCGGGCGAGCCGATGCCGCCGCCGCGCAGGCGGCCGTCACCGCCGCCGGCGGCAATATCAGTCAGCTGCACGCCACTCTCGCGGCGCAGGGCCCCGCCATCGACGGGCACCTGTCACGCAACGCCTTTCACGCCTTCTCGCTGGGCCTCAGGGGCACACCCAGCCACCTGATCGGCCCGCTCCTGCTCGAAGGCGCAGCCTCGGAACGCATGTTCCTGCGCGCCTTCGGCAGCGCCCGCGCAAAGCGCTAGGCGGCCTCCGCCGCCGCCAGCCCGCGCGCCAGCCGCTACATCAGCGCTACCTCGGCCGCCAGCGCCAGCTCTCGATCGATGGTCTCTGCGTCGAAACTGTCGCCCTGCCACATCTCCAGCTGGTTTGCTGCTGGCGCCGGCGTAGCTGCAACCCACCCGCCAGGCTGCGCGGCATGCCAGCCCCAGGCCCTCTCGGTCGTCCATCGCGGTCCGGTCCCGCCCATCTCGCCACCCCTTGATCGGTGTCAGAGGCGAGAAGCTAGGCGCGGGGTTCCCATGCCCCTATACTGTAAACGCCCGAGGTCGGGGCCATTTGCGTCGAATCGGGCGGGGCTGGATCAGCTCCGAAGCACCAGCGCGCCAAGCGCAGTTCCCGACACCGTCGCAAGCGCAAAGAACCACAGCGACAGCGCGCTCGACTTCATCCAGCCGACAGACAGTTCCCGTTCGATCCAGCGGCTCTGCACCCACAGATACCAGATGGATCCCACCAGCAGCAGCGCCACACCCGCCAGTTGCACAGGCTGCTCCGCATGGCGCCCCATTGCACTGCCGGTCGATACGGCAAGCCCATAGGTCCCGCCGAAATAGCATTGCTGATAGAATGGATCCTTCATGGTATTGCGATCCAGCACCCCGCCCTTCCGCCGGATCAGCCCGACTGTCGCCACCAACGGAAACAGCGCGAACAGGAAAGACCGGAACAGCAGCAGATTCTGCTCCGAGGCGATGATCATCCGACCCGTCTGGCCCAGCACCTCGGTCGCCTCTTCCGTGCCGACGCCCAGGGCCTTTTCCGCGCCATGCGCGATCAGCAGCGACAACATCAGGAACAAGGGCGGGCTCAAAAGGTCCGCGAACCGCCCCTCGGTCGTGTCCCGCAGCTCGTCGGCCGTATAGGCCATGATCGCGCCGGGCCGCACCACGCAGCGCCACAATGTGCGGGGATAGAAGATCAGCCAGGTCATCACCTCGTACAGAAGATCCTCGACCGTTCGGATGATCTGGACGAAATTCATTGGAAGCCCCCTTTGCCGCCTCATGGCCCAGACAATGGGCCGATTCAACCGGAGGTCCGACGCGGCTGGACCGCCACCGCCTCGCCACCGGCTGGGTCGAACTGCCCGTTACCGGCGTGTACGAGGTCCACGACGGCCGCATCACCTACTGGCGCGACTATTTCGACCTCGCCACCATCATGGCCCACTGGCCCGGCGCCTGACAGACAACCAAACGCAGGCGGCCCTCCAAAGGGCTCCAGAAACGGCGCGCCCGGCATGACGAACCCAGGCCGACCCTGTCCCTCCGTGATGCCTCGCCGACGGCCGAGCCCGTGTCGCCACCTCCGGCGGGATCGGCTTCGTCAGACCAGCCCGAACCGTCGCGGCAGGGCGTCCGGGTCCGCATCACGACCGCGAAATGCGCGATAGAGTTCATCGGCCGGACGACGATTTGCACCACCCAGCAATATCTCCCCCAACCGCTTCGATACGCCGGCATCGAACAGGCCGCCCGCTTCCTGGAAGGCTTCTGCCGCGTCGGCTGCCATTACCTCGGCCCACAAATAGGCATAGACCCCGGCGGCATAATGGTCAGTCGCGATATGGTACATGTTGGCCCCGCGCATGATCGGCTCGATCGCGTCGGGCAGGCCATAGCCTGCCAGAACGTCGCGCTCGATCGCGTCCGGGTCGACCGGCGCGCCATCGGCTGCCAGGTGCAGCTTCAGGTCGAACAGCGCCATCACGAGATAGTCGAGGTTCACGGTGAACACCCGCTCGTCGGCCGCGACCGCCAGCAGCCGGTCGATCATTGCCTCCGGCAACGGCGCCCCGGTCTTCCAATGCCGCGCATGGCGGCCCAGAAGCGCGCGCTCTTCCAGCCAGCGCTCGTTCAGCAGCGACGGCACCTCGATAAAGTCCCATGCGACGTTGAGGCTAGCGAGCGACGGCCAGCTCGCCTCCGACAGCAGCATGTGCAGCGCATGGCCGAATTCGTGGAACAGCACGCGCGCATATTCCCACGACAGCAGCGCCGGTTCCCCGGGATTGGCGGCAGGCGGGCTGGAAACCACCAGGAGAATGGCCGGCACGTCGCCCCGGAAGCCCTCGCGCAGCCGCAGCGGCTGCATATAGCTGCCCTGGGCCTTGCCCGCCCGGCCGGTCGAATCGAACCACAGCGCGCCCAGCGGCCGGTCGCCCTGCCACACGCCATAGACCTCGATCTCCGGGCTCAGCCGCGGCGCCTCCGGCATCGGTTCGAAGCGCACGCCGTGCAGGCGGGCGGCCGCGTCCATGATGGCATCGCGCACGGCAGGCAGGGGCAGATAGGGCCGCACCGCCTCCTGGTCGAAATCGAACCGCTGCCGTCGGCGCTGCTCGGCATAGAACAGCCGGTCCCAGGCCTTCACCTCGACCCCATCCGCGTCGGCAAGCGACTGCAGGTCCTGCAGCAGGCTGTTGGTGACCGGCAGGATCCGGTCCCACATCGCGTCGGCCACTGCCAGCGCGGCCTCGGGCGTCCTTGCCATCCGGTCGTCCAGCGCAAAATGCGCGTAGCTCGGGAAGCCGAGCAGCCGCGCCTTTTCGCCCCTCAACCCCACCATTTCCGCCAGGATCGGGCGGTTGTCGTGCGGGCCGTCCACCCGGTTGCGATCGTGCCAGCGCTGCCACACGGCGTGGCGCAGGTGGCGGTCGCGCGCGTGGGTCAGCACCGCCATCACCACGGGGCGGCTGTTCCCGAAGGCAAGTTCACCAGGCCGTCCGGCGGCATGGGCGGCCGACCGCGCCTGCTCCAGCAGGCCGTCGGGCAGCCCATCGCCCTGCCCTGCGTCGGCATAGGTCAGCGCCTCATTTGCCAGCAGCAGGTTGCGCTGGAACGCTGCGGACAGCGCTGCGATCCGGCCGTTGATCGCGGCAAGCCGGCTGCGCCCGTCAGCGTCCAGCCCGGCCCCCAGCCGCATCAGCTTCCTGTGCCAGTGCGCGGTCAGCCGGGCCTGTTCTGCCGACAAGCCGCCGCCGTCACGAACCGCCCCGATGCGCGCGAACAGCCGGTCGGCGCACGCCAGCGCATCATCCAGCTGCGCCGGCAAGGGGGCGAGCTCGGCATCGACTGCGCGCATGGCATCATCCGTCTTCTGCTGTGCCAGGCTGCGCCAGACAGCCTCCACCCGCGCGAGCGGTCGGCCACAATCCTCCAGCGCCTCGATCACATTCGCAAAGGTCGGCGGCGCCGGATCGGCTGCAATCGCGGCTATCTCGTCCAGCTTCGCCGCCAGCGCGGCGCTGTATGCAGTCGCAATGGCGGCAGGCGACGCCTGCCCGAACGGCGGCAGTCCGCCCATGGGCCCGGCCCATGGTGCAAGCAACAGGTCGGCCCTTGCATCGCCGGTGGACTTCATGCGCCTGATCCCTTCAACTGTGGGATGCCGTGTGGCATACATTGGTGTATCGTGCCAGCCTGAAGGAGCTTCCGATGCCATCCGACCTGCTCGAACGGTCGCTCCAGCCGACAGCGCAAGAGGTGATCGCCCGCAGCCTGCTGTGGGACAATCATGGCTGCATGCCCATCCGCCCGGCCGACAAGAGCTTCCTGCCCCAGCTGGCGCGCTACCGCGATGCCGGGTTCGACGTGGCGGTGCTGAACATCGGCTTCGGCGAGGAAACGGTGGAAACGCACCTCAGGATGATCGCCAGCTTCCGGCACTGGATCAGCGCCCGGCCGGACGCGTATCTGCTGGTGGAGACCACCGACGACATCGACACCGCCCGCCGGCAGGGAAAGCTCGCCGTCAGCTTCGACATCGAGGGCGCCAACGCCATCGGTGACCAGCTCAGCCTGATCCAGCTCTACAATGATCTCGGCGTGCGCTGGATGCTGATGGCCTACAACCGCGCCAACCGGGTCGGCAGCGGCTGCATGGACGACAGCGACGGCGGACTGACCGCCTTCGGCCGCCGCGTCGTCACCGAAATGGAGCGGGTCGGCATGGTCGTCTGCTGCACCCACACCGGCCACCGCACGGCGGCCGACGTGCTGGCGCACGCGACACGCCCCGTCATTTTCTCCCACTCCAACGCCAGCGCCGTCCACACCCACCCCCGCAACATCGACGACGGCCTGATCCGTGCCTGCGCCGCAACCGGCGGCGTGGTCGGCCACAACGGAATCGGCGATTTCCTCTGCCCCCCCGGCCAGGACATGACGGAGGCCTTCGTCGCCCACCTCGATCACATGGTGCAGCTGGTCGGCCCCGCCCATGTCGGCCTGGGCTTCGACCATGTCTTCGACGTCGCGGAGCTTGAGGCCTATCTTGCCGCCAACCCCGGGATGTTCCCGCCCGAGCATCATGACGCCCGCTTCCGCCAGCTCAGCTTCGAGGCGATCGGGCCGATCGTGGAGCGGCTGCTGAAGCTGGGCTATGCCGAACCCGATCTGGCCGCGATCCTTGGCGGCAACCACCTGCGCATCGCCCGCGAGGTGTGGAAGCCGGCGACGCGCTAGGCGCCATCAGGCTTCGTCGCGCACCGCTGCCAGCGTTGCGGGCAGCGACTTCAGCGCCAGTTGCAGCACCAGGATCCCGGCTGCAAAGGTCGGCGTTCCCACGATCAGCATCGCATAGAGAAGCCCGCGCGGATTGTCGCCGAAACCGTCTGACACCATCCCCACCAGCAGCGGGCTGAGCGCCCCAAAACCGATGTAGAACATGCCGCCAAGTGCGATGATCCGCGCCCGGATGCGGGGTGGCGTCACATTCTGGGTGATGGTGGGCGACAGCACCAGCCCGCCGAACGACGCCGCGAGCTGGAATACTGCGATCGCATAGAATTGTGCGGGCGACTGCGCGAACAGATAAAGCAGCGTCGCAGACAGCGATACCAGCGCCCCCAGCTGCGCCACCCGGATCGGCGCCGTGTCGGGGGCGGTCTTCGCCATCTGGCGCGCGACCAGGTTCGCGACCACCACGCCCAGCACGCTGCTGACAGCAAACACCCGCCCCAGGTCTACGCCAACATCCGCGGGCTGCTCGCCGAAGGTGCGGATGATGATCACCGACAGCCAGGCCAGCGGCACGAAATTCGCCGCCCCGATCAGGCCGAAGCCGATGAAGATCGGGAACAGCGTGCGCGCATGGGCCTTCATGAACGGCAGGATCCCCTCAAGCGGCGGTGCATCCACGGCACGGTGAGGCGGCGGGCGCCGCTTCAGCCGCATCGTCAGCACGAACGGGATCAGCACCAGCGTCGGCACCGCTGCCGCCATGATCGTCACCCGCCACGGGTCGAGCCCGGCCAGGAAAGGCGGCATGGTGGCATGGGTGGCCTCCACCGTGCGGATCAACCAGCCGCCGAAGATCAGCCC
>JBKDAC010000288.1:0-5549 GCA_046316515.1 Sandaracinobacter sp.
ATCTTCAACAGCTTGCGTGTGGCACAGCCAACGCTAATAGGCACCCATCCCGTGACGGTCACGGGTGATCCACGGAGCCGCCATGCCAACTCTCATCGTCGTCGACCGCAAGGGCAATGAAAAGGCCGTGACCGGCGAGTCCGGCCTCAGCGTGATGGAAGTCATCCGCGACAACGGCTTCGATGAACTGCTGGCGCTCTGCGGCGGATCCTGCAGCTGCGCAACCTGCCATGTGCATGTCGACGCCGCCTGGGCCGACAAGGTGGGCGGCCCGCACGAGGACGAAGCCGACCTTCTCGATTCGTCTGACCACCGCAGCGCCACCTCGCGCCTGTCGTGCCAGATTCCGTTCACCGCCGATCTTGACGGGCTGAAGGTCACCATCGCGCTCGAGGATTGAGGCCAAGCGCGGCCGTGAGCCAGTGCGCAGCACTGGTCCACGGACTCGCGCGCAGCGCCCGGCCGGCGGGGCGGCGGGATACAGCCCGCCGAACCCGTCCGACGCGGGCTTTGCCTGCGTCTTCTGCTTCCAAACAGCTAGCCGAGCGGACTCGGCAGCTTTGCTGCCGGCCGCACGCTGCCAATCAAGCAGCCGCGGACCCCATCACGAACGCGTTCAGCTTGTTCCCGTCCGGATCGCGGAAATAGCCGGCATAGAAAGTGTCGCCCCGATTTCCCGGAGGGCCTTCGCAGGTGCCGCCATTGGCCAACGCGATTGCGTGCAGCCGGTCCACCTGCCCCTTGTCGCTCGCCTGCAGCGCCACCATCACGCCGTTGCCCACTGTCGCGGTCTTGCCGTCGAAGGGCTTGGTCAGCGCAACGCCGGCCGGGCCGTCCGCCGTTCCCCAGGCGATGAAACCATCGAACTCCATCATCCGTGGCACGCCCATCTCGGCCGCCAGAGCGTCGTAGAATTTCGCTGCCCGCGGCAAGTCGTTCGTCCCGAGCGTCACATAGCCAATCATCGCATCTCTCCCATGTTGCCCTCTCTTTAGAGAACATATCAGGAACGACCCCGAGTCGCCAGCCCCCCGTTACCAGGCCAGGAATCCGTCAAAGCCCGGATCCGCGCCCCTGAGCGCCCGCTCTGCCCCGGTGCGCGCGAAGGCCAGCGTGACCGCCTTGCGCCGGGCGGGGGAGAGCCGGGCCTCGCAGGCGTCGCGCACCCACAGCGCCTCGTGCCGGTCCGCGACCAGCAGGCCGCAGGCCTCCGGCGCAAAGCGTTCAGCCTCCAGGTGGTGGGCGAGGTCCGCCGGCACGGCCCAGGCGAAGCGGTCGCACCAGTCGCGGTAATGGTGCCACTTGCGGTCGCCCTTCAGGTCGGCGGCCGACACCTTGATCTCGACGATCAGGATCTCGCCCGTGCGCCCCACGGCCATGACGTCGGCCCTGTGCCCGTCGGCCAGCGTCACCTCGCAAAGCGGCGACCAGCCTTGCAACCAGAGCAGCCGGCATGTACCACGCGCCACATCCGCGCTGGTCAGGGGAGAGTGCAATGTCTCAGCCATATCGAATCGGCTTCCTGCTCTATCCCGATCTTACGCAATTGGACATGACCGGCCCGTCACAGGTTCTCAGCCGGATGCCGAACGCCACCGTCGACTATGTCTGGAAACAGATCGAGCCGGTGATGAGCGACTGCAGGTTGGCACTCATGCCGACACTTTCGCTCGCGGACGCGGGCCAGTTCGACCTGGTCTGCGTGCCGGGGGGCTATGGTTGCACGGCCATGATGGCGGATGCGGAAATCCTCGATTGGCTGAGGGCTCAGGCCGCCGGTGCCAGCCTTGTCACCAGCGTTTGCACTGGCTCCCTCATTCTCGCTGCAGCCGGCTTGCTGAACGGATATCGCGCAGGCTGCCATTGGGCCTGGGGCAAGCATCTTCCACTGTTCGGAGCGGAGTTCGTGGCCGAACGCACGGTGATCGACAGAAATCGCATCACTGCCGGGGGCGTCACAAGCGGAATCGACTTCGCGTTCGACGTGATCGCCCATCTGCACGGGAAGGATGTGGCGGAAGCCATTCAGCTTGCCCTGGAATATGATCCCAAACCGATCGGCGGAGGAACTCCGGCGACGGCCCGCCCGAAGGTGCTTGCACAGGTTGAAGCTCTCATGAAGACCCGACTTCCGGCGCGCGAAGGCGAGATTGCGGAGATCGCGCGCCACTTTCAGCCCGCCTGAGCTACAGCGATCACGCCGACTTCTCGGCGAGCGCCGCCGCCGCGCGCAGCTCCTCCACGAACCGCTGCCGTTCGGCGCGCTGGGTCGCCGGGTTCTCGATCCTCAGCAGGTATGAGGGGTGGACGGTCAGGAAGCCGGTTGCCCCGTCGGGCAGGCTGATCGGCCGCCCGCGCTCGCGCCCTACCGTCACGGCCCGGCCCAGCAGCGCCCGGCCGGCGCTTGCCCCCAGCATCAGCACGAGGCCTGGCCTGAGGAGGGCGCGCTCCTGGTCCAGCCACCAGCGGCAGGCCTGGATTTCGGCTGCGTTCGGGCTTTCGTGAATGCGGCGCTTGCCCCTGAGCTGATATTTGAAATGCTTCACCGCGTTCGTCACATAAGCGCGGGAGCGGTCGATCCCGGCTTCCGCCAGGCACTGGTCCAGCAGCTGGCCGGCGGGCCCCACAAAGGGGCGGCCGGCGAGGTCCTCCTGGTCGCCGGGCTGTTCGCCCACGATCATCAGCCGCGCGTCTGTGGGTCCTTCGCCGAACACCGTCTGCGTCGCCGGGGCATGGAGCGGGCAGCGCGTGCAGCCCATCGCCTGCGCCTTCACTTCGGCCAGCGTACCGCCTGCGATCATGTCCACCGTCCGCGCCTCCGCCCTTGCAATCAGCTCGGGGATCAGCTCGGCTTCGGGAAGGTTGCGCCAGTATTTCTTCGGCATCTCGGCCTGCATCGCCTTCACCTTCAGCCGCGCCGGGTTGAAGATGGAGGCGTAATAGGTTTTCCAGATGGCCTCGACCGGGTCTTCCGTGGGGGCATCCGCCTTCGTGGCGCCGGGCAGCCAGTGGATCGCCTGCCCGTCCCAGTGGGCCGACAGCTCGGGCGTCAGGATGGTCCAGCGCTGGGCGGCGAAGCGGCGGATGAAGAAGCCGATGTTGAGCCTGAGGATATGGTGACTGGGCTCGAACCAGGCGATGTAATGCTTGCTGCCCTCATCTTCGGTTTCCCGGAACCGCACGAAGGCGCGCATCTTGTGCCGGTCCCGACTGACGGCCTTGGCAAGGTCGGACACTGAATCGACGTGCGGGTCTGAGCGGTCCTCCAGCAGCCGGGGCGTCCCCTGCAGCCGGACGAGCAGGCTGTGGAGCAGGCGAAAGCGTTCGGCCGCCCGGTTGCAGATGGCGAGCTCGGCAAGTTCGACGAATTGCCTGGGCACGCGCGGTGCCGGAGCATCGGCAAGTGCCGGAAGCGGGCTTGCGAGATCGAGGCCGCCCACCTCTCCGACGACCGCCCAGTCGAGCGCGAGCGGCTCGATCCCAAGCGCCAGTGCGGTGCGCGCGGCCTTGCGGAAGCCGTCGAGGTCGGCCGGATGGTCGAGGGTGACGCGATGCATCAGAACAGGCTGAGCTGGGTCGGCGCAGTGAGGAGCCGGGTTCCGAGGCCCACCGACTCGAGCTCGGCCCCTGGCCGCCAGTCGGCCATCGCCAGAAAGGGCTTCACACGGGCGGCCGAGGCGACCAACCGTTCAACATCGGCCGCCCGCAGCTGACGCCAGCGCCGCGCCGACAGGATTCGCCCCACCACCTTGGGGCCCAGCCCCGGCACCCGCAGCAGCAGCTCGCGCGGCGCCCGGTTCACATCCAGCGGGAACAGATGGCGGTTGGCGAGCGCCCAGGCCGCCTTGGGGTCCATGTCCAGCGGCAGATGCCCGCCCGGAGTCGCAGAGGTGATCTCGGGCAGCGAAAAGCCATAGAAGCGCAGCATCCAGTCGGCCTGGTAGAGCCTGTGTTCGCGCAGCAACGGCGGCCGCGAGGGCGGCAGTGCCGACGAGCTGTCGGGAATAGGGCTGTAGGCCGAGTAATAGACGCGCCGCATCCCATAGCCGCCATAGAGGCCGTCGGCGCGGGCCAGAATCGCATGGTCGTCGGCGCCGTCTGCCCCCACGATCATCTGCGTCGATTGCCCGGCCGGCGCATAGCGCGGCGCGCTGCGATAGCGCTTTCGGGCGTCCTTCGCGTCAAGGATATGGTGCTTCAGCGTGCCCATCGACCCCTCGATCGACTGCCCGGTTTTTTCGGGCGCAAACCGCGCGAGACCCGACTCGGTCGGCAGCTCGATGTTGATCGACAGCCGGTCGGCATAGCGGCCGGCCTTTTCCAGCAGGTCGGGCGCTGCATCGGGGATGGTCTTCAGATGGATATAGCCGCGGAACTGCTCGTCCTCGCGCAGGCGGCGCGCAACCTCGACCAGCTGCTCCATCGTATAGTCACTCGATCGGATGATGCCCGACGACAGGAACAGCCCCTCGATATAGTTCCGCCGGTAGAAGCCGATGGTCAGCTGCACGACCTCGTCCACCGTGAACCGCGCGCGGCGGACGTTGGAGCTCTTGCGGTTGATGCAATAGGCGCAGTCGAAGATGCAGCTGTTCGTCAGCAATATCTTCAGCAGCGAGATGCAGCGCCCATCGGGCGCATAGGCGTGGCAGATGCCCATGCCCTCGGTGGAGCCGAGCCCCTTGCCGTCGCCGCTGTCGCGCCTGGCCGTGCCCGAGGACGCGCAGGAAGCATCATATTTCGCGGCATCGGCGAGAATCGCGAGCTTCGCCTTGAGATCGAGCTGGGCCATTCGTTCCTGATATGTTCTTGCTGCCCCAGCGTCCAGAGCCAATGCGCAGCGGCGTATCGAGCGCGTCACTGTGACCGAATGATTCTGCCGAATTGCGGAGTGGCAAAGTGCCTCCTACATTGTGATCCCAGACGAAAGGGTTTCCATGTCCGAGAACAACCGCAAGCCGCCGTCGCCGCTGGTCAGGAATATCCTGATGTGGGCAGGCATCCTGCTCGCGCTTGTGCTAATGGTGCAGCTGTTCCAGGGCCCGTCCGAGCGGCGTGCCGGCGGCGAGGAAATCGCCTATTCCGAGTTTCTGGCCAAGGTCGACGAAGGCCAGGTGAAGGAGGCTGCCATTTCCGGCCGCTTGATCACCGGGCAGCTGTCGAACGACCAGGCCTTCCGCACCTACAACCCCGGCGACATGCAGCTGATCGAGCGGCTGCGCGCGAAGAATGTGAAGTTCGACGCCGTTCCCGAGGAGCGCCCCAGCCTGCTGCAGCAGGTGGTTGTCGGCGCGCTGCCCTTCCTGATCATGATCGGCATCTGGATCTTCTTCATGCGCCAGATGCAGAACGGCCAGGGCCGTGGCGCCATGGGCTTCGGCAAGAGCCGGGCGAAGCTGCTGACGGAAAAGCATGGTCGCGTGACCTTCGACGACGTGGCCGGCATAGACGAAGCGCGCGAGGAGCTGCAGGAAATCGTCGAGTTCCTGACGGAACCGTCGCGCAGCCACCGCCGGGGCGGCAAGAGCCCGCCGGGCGCGCTGCTGGTG
>JBKDAC010000289.1:0-6114 GCA_046316515.1 Sandaracinobacter sp.
AGTCCGGCCTGTCCGGCGGTGCTGCCCGCCCGGCGGCAACCAGCACCTCGGTGTTCGGCGCGCGCCCGATGATCGCCCCCGCAGCACCCGGCGCCGGCGAGATCGAGCCGACCCCGCCCTTCGGCGGTGGCGGTGGCGGTGGCGGTGGCGGTGGCGGTGGTGGCGGCGGCGGCGGCCTTCGTCCGCAAACCTCGCCCGCTGTAGGCCCGATGGCGGCCGGCATCCTCGGAACGCGCGCGGGCACCTTCCGCCCGGCTGCCCGCGCCGATGAATTCGCGCCGCAGGTTTCGGACGAGTCGGAGGAGCCCTTGGCCGATGACGGCGGCTTCTCGGACGAGGACATCCTGGAACTGGGCGACCCGATGGAGGCCGCGCCCGAGCCCGAGATGGACCTGCCCGAGCCCGAGCCGGTGGTGACCGAGCTTCCCCTTGCCCCGCCGACCCGGCCAGAGCTGCCCGAAGCCGAGCGCCGCGCGGTGGTCGACGAAGAGCCGGCGCACCCGCAGCGCCGCCAGACTTTGTTCGAGCGGATGATAGATCTCGCCCGCAAGCCCAAGGTGGAAGACGCGCCGGTCGAAACGCTGGCCCCCGAGCCCGAGGGGAACGAGGAAGCAGACGAGACGCGGATTCCGCCGTTCATGCGGCGTCAGAGAAACTGATCGCCTCGAGGCTGTCGAAGCAAAAGGCGGGTGGCCTGGCCACCCGCCTTTTCTTTATGCTTTGCGCTCACTAGGTTCTCCGCCGTGAACCGCGAATTCGAAAAGCTGGTCGAGGCCGCCCCCTATGGCGCGGCCGAAGTCCTGTCCCCGCTGGTGCGCCGGGTGCTTGCCCGCAATCCGTCCCCTTTCACCTTCACCGGCACCGGCACCTACATCGTGGGCTATGGCACGGTCGCGATCATCGATCCGGGCCCGGCCGACTCCGAGCATCTGGATGCAGTCGCCGCGGCGGTTGCGGGGGAGACGGTCTCGCACTTCCTCATCACCCACACGCATATGGATCATTCACCGGGTGCCGGGCCGCTGAGGGCGCGGCTGGGCGGCACGATTGCCGGGTGTGCGCCGCTGGTGCTGCGCGATGACGGGCCGCGCGCCGATGCGGGATTTGATCCCGGCTATGCGCCCGATCATGTGATGGCCGATGGCGAGGCGGTTGCCGGCCCCGGATGGACACTGAGGGCGGTGCACACGCCGGGGCACACCTCGAACCACCTGTGCTTTGCGCTGGAGGAAGAGGGTGCGCTGTTCTCGGGCGACCATGTGATGGGCTGGTCGACAACCGTGGTGGCGCCGCCCGACGGCGACATGGCCGACTATATGGACTCGCTGGCCAAGCTGATGGGGCGCAGCGATGTCCGCTATTACCCCACCCATGGTGCGCCGGTGGACGAGCCGCAGCGGCTGGTGAAGGGCATGATCGCCCACCGCCGCCAGCGCGAGACGCAGATCCTGGCGCAGCTGGCGCAGGGCCCGCGCGCCATTCCCTTGATGGTGGAGCAGATGTATGCGGCGATCGACCGGCGGCTGTGGCCGGCGGCCGGGCGCAGCGTGCTGGCGCACCTGATTGACCTGGAGGCACGCGGCCGGGTCCGCCGTGCCGGAGACGACTGGCAGGTGGCAGCATGAAACGCATTTTCTCACTCGTGGGCGCGCTGGCGATCCTGGGAGTCGCACTGGGATGGGCCGCCGGCCCTGATCGGCGGCGGGAGGCCTGCATCGCGGTCGGGCTCTGCGAGCAGGCGGATTTCCTGGGTGCGATGCTGGTCTCGGCACAGCGGCAGCAGAAGCTGCTCGTCCTGACCGCGCGGCTGGTCGTCCCCGTCTCGTCCGCGCGGGACACGACCATCGGCCCGATCACCGTTGCCACCACGCGCCAGACGGCGATCCTGCCCGCCACGGTGAACTATGTGGTCGACCTATCGCAGCTGACCGCCGCGGACCTGGAGTGGAACGAGGCGGCCCGCACGCTGAAGGTGCGGCGCCCGACCGTGCGGCCGCTGCCGGCGACGATCGATTGGGCGCAGGCCCAGACCTATGCCGACGATGGCTGGGCCACCGTCCTCACCGATGTCGGCGCGAACCTGAAGCGCGACAATGAAGCAAAGGCGCCGGGCCTGTTCGCGGCACAGGCACAGGCGAAGGACCTGGTCGCGATGGCCGACACGGCCGCTGATGCTGCCCTGGAAACGACGTTCCGGATGCCGCTGGTTGCCGCCGGCTTCCCCGACGCGAAGGTCATCGTCTCCACCCGCTAGGAGAGTGCCGTCATGCACAAGTGGATGCTCACTGTCGCACTCGCCCTTGTGGCGGCCCCCGCGCTTGCCGTGCCCACGGAAATCCATGTCCGCGTGCTGAGCCAGGGGGCCAAGTTCATCGGCACGTCGATGGGCGGGGTGGAGCTGATCCTGCGCGACGTGCACACCGGCGAGCCGCTGGCGGGCGGGCTGGTTCAGGGGTCAACCGGCGATACGGCGCGCATCATGGGCGGGGCACCAAGGGCCACGCCGCTTTCGACACCGGATTCGGCGGTGTGGAAGGGTGTCATCGACATTCCCGTCCCGCGCCTGATCGAGGTGGTGGCGCGCGGGCCCCTGGCGCAACCGCAGGCCATGGTCAGCGTCAGCAGCCAGCGCTGGGTGATCCCCGGCCGCGGCGTGACGATCGGCGACGGCTGGCTGCTGGAGCTGCCGGGGCTGGTGGTGGATGCGGTGGAGCCTGCCGCGCACGAGCAATTGGCTAGGGGCACGACCGCGCGCAGGCTGGCGGTAAACGTGTCGATGCTGTGCGGCTGCCCGATCACGCCGGGCGGCATGTGGGACGCCAACGGCTTCGATGTGCGCGCCAGCGTCCGCGCGCCCGATGGCGCCGTGCGCGAGGTGAAGCTGGGCTATGGCGGCCGCACAGGCCTGTTCACGGCCGACCTGCCGCTGGGCGCGCCGGGCGCCTATGTGCTGACGGTGACCGCCTTCGACGAGAAGACCGGCGCCACCGGCGTCGATCGCACCAGCTTCCTGCTGCCCTGAGCGCGATGCCGCCCCTCGTCGCCAGTTCCGTGCCCTCGCCCTGTCGCAACATCTGCGTGGTAAAGAAGGGCATCTGCACCGGCTGCGGGCGGACGCTCGACGAGATCGCTGCCTGGCCGACTGCCCTGGATTCCGAACGGCGTGCCATAGTCGGCCGCGCATCGGGCAGAATTCGCATGCCGGGATGATCTGCCGTCTTGGCGCTGCTTCGGGCAGTCGCTAGGACTCGAAAATGCAGCCCATCCGTATCGCACCGTCCATCCTTTCCGCCGACTTCGCGCGGCTGGGCGAGGAGGTTCGCGCCATCGACGCGGCGGGCGCCGACTGGATCCATGTGGACGTGATGGACAACCATTTCGTCCCCAATCTCACCATCGGGCCGATGGTGGTGAAGGCGTTGCGCCCGCATTCGGCCAAGCCCTTCGACGTGCACCTGATGGTGACACCGGCTGACCCGTTGGTAGAGGCCTTTGCCGAGGCAGGCGCCGATATCCTGTCGGTGCATCCGGAATCCGGCCCACACCTCCACCGCACGCTGATGCGGATCCGCGCGCTGGGCAAGAAGGCCGGCGTGGTGCTGAACCCCGCGACTCCGATTGCGGCCATCGACCATGTGATGGACCTCCTCGACCTCATCCTGGTGATGAGCGTGAACCCCGGCTTCGGCGGGCAGGGCTTCATCGAAAGCGCGCTGCCCAAGATCGAAGAGCTGCGCCGCCGGATCGATGCGTGCGGCAAGCCCATCGAGCTGGAGGTGGACGGCGGGGTCGATACCAGCAATGTCGGGCGGCTGGCGGCAGCCGGCGCGACCATGCTGGTGGCCGGCACGGCCAGCTTCCGCGGCGGCCCGGCGGCCTATGCCGCCAATATCGCGGCCCTGAAGGCGGGGCGGTGACGGACGGCGTTGAAACCGATCCCGACGATCCCGACGATCCCGACGAGCCCGGCGCGCTGCGGCTGACCCGCGGCATGGGCGACCGTGGCCCCTCGCTCACAGAACGGCTGTCCGACCGGCTCGACCGGCTCGCCTTCGCCTCGCCCTTCCACCGCATGCGGCTGAAGGGGCGCTTTCCGCTGAAGCTGATCGCGGTGCCCGAGGACCCCGTTCCGGGCGACCCGGCGATTGCCGCGCGGTTGAGGGCCGGGCGCCTGTTCCGCGACGGCTATGGCCAGGGCATGCTGGATGGCCGGCTGGACAGCCCGGCTGCCCCTCTGGGCTGGCGGCGCTGGGTGCATGGCTGGGGCTGGCTGCGCGACCTGTCGGCCGCCGACGGGCTGAGCCAGTCGGAGATTGCGCGGGCCGAGGGGCTGTCGAAGCGCTGGCTCGCCCGGTTCAACGAATATGACGAGGAGGCCTGGGCGCCGGATGCGACGGGGAACCGCATCCTGCTGACCTGCATGCATGCCCCGCTGGTGATCCCCGGGCGTGACCATGTGCACCGTTCGGCTGCGCTGAACGCGGTTGCGCGCTGGAGCCGCCATCTCGATCGGGCCGCCCCGCGCATGCAGCCCGGGCTGCCCAAGATCCAGGCGCTTGCCGGCCTGATCGGCAGTGCGCTGATCCTGCCCGGCGGGGAAGAGCGGCTGGCCCGCAGCCTTGCGCTGCTGGAACAGGCCCTGACCGCTGTGCTGCACGAGGATGGCGCCCCCGTCTCGCGGTCTCCGATCGATCTCGCCGAGCTGGGGGACCTGATGCTGGTGCTCCAGGCCTTCCACGCCGCCCGCATGCAGAAGCCCTCGCCCCCGGTCGCCCGCACGCTGGATCTGGTGCGGCACACGCTGGGCGCCCTTGCGATGGGCGACGGGCTTCCCGCGCCCTGGCATGGCGGCCAGCCGTCGTCGGCGCAGATGCAGCGGCTGGGGGCCAGGATTTCCGACATGCCGCCGCCCCGCAGCTCGGGGTTCCAGCGCCTGTCGGCGGGCAGCCTGCGGCTGGTGGTGGATGCCGGCCCGCCGCCGCCCGCCCGGCTGAACCCCGCCACCCATGCCTCCACGCTGGGCTTCGTCTTCACCGACGGCGGCCGCGCCATCATCGTCTCGTGCGGGGCCGAGCGCGGCGCCGAGGGCGAGCGGGCCTTCCCGCCAGAGCTGGTGATGGGCCTGAGGTCCACCGCCGGGCACAGCAGCCTGGTGCTGGCCGACACAAACAGCAGCCGCCTGCCCGATGGCGGGCCGCGCCGCCTGGGCGGGGTGGAGGAAGTCGTGGTCGAGGCGCGCAGCACGCGCGAAGGCCAGTGGCTGGAGGCCCGGCACGACGGCTATCGCCGCCGCTATGGCTATGACCATCTGCGCCGCCTGTGGCTGAACCCGGAGGGCACCGACCTTCGCGGCGAGGACCAGCTGGTGCCGGTGCGCAGCCCACTGGCCATGTCACGGCACCGCGCGCCCCTGCCGGTCGCCATCCGCTTCCACCTGGGGGCGGGTGCCTTCGCCACGCCCACGCAGGACGGTCGCGGCGCGCTGATCACCTTGCCCGGCACCGGCAAGGCCGAGCGTGGCGGCCAGCCGGACCTTGCCTGGGCGCTCCGGGCCAGCTTCAACCATGCGCCCGGCGTGCTGGCGATCGAGCCGAGCCTGCTGGTCGCCCCCGACGGCACCATGCACGAGATCCAGCAGATCCTGCTGACCACCATGGTCGAGCCCGGGCAGCCGGCCGACATCAGCTGGAGCTTCAAGCGCCAGTCGCGCGGCTGAGGGAATCCGGCGCCTGCATGGCTGGCCCGCACTTGCGCTGGCGGCCCGGCTCGGGCACCGGGCGGCAACGCCTTCCATAGAGAGTCCCATGACCGACATTCTCCCCATCCGCCGGGCGCTGCTATCCGTTTCCGACAAGACCGGCCTCGTCGATTTCGCGCGCGCCCTGGCGGCCCACGGCGCCGAGTTGTTGTCGACCGGCGGCACGGCCAAGGCCCTGCGCGGCGCCGGCCTGACGGTGACCGACGTGTCGGACCACACCGGCTTTCCCGAGATGATGGACGGGCGGGTGAAGACCCTTCACCCCACGGTCCACGGCGGGCTGCTGGCGCTGCGTGACAATCCCGAGCACGTCGCCGCGATGGAGGCCCACGCGATCGGCGCGATCGATCTGGTGG
>JBKDAC010000290.1:0-1126 GCA_046316515.1 Sandaracinobacter sp.
TCACGCGGGCGCCGTCGGTGTCGTTCACCTCTGCGCCCTCGGCCTTCAACCGGGCGAGCACGTCCTGCACCACCACGAACTTGCGCTCTTCCGAACAGGAGAAGCGCATCTCCGGCGTGTTGACCATCGGCGGCATGGCGCTCTTCAGCGCCGTCAGCGAGCCGCCCAGCTCGCCCACCGCCTCGATCAGACGGATCGCAGCATACAGTGCATCGTCAAAGCCGTACCAACGGTGCTTGAAGAAGATGTGGCCGCTCATCTCGCCCGCCAGCGGAGAGCTCACCTCCTTCATCTTCGCCTTGATCAGGCTGTGCCCGGTCTTCCACATGAGCGGCGTTCCGCCCAGCTCGTCGATCCGGTCATACAGCCCCTGGCTCGCCTTCACGTCGGCGATGATGGTCGCGCCCGGCAGCTCCTTCAGCACCGGTTCGGCCAGGATCGCCAGCAGCTGGTCGCCCCACACCACCCGGCCCTCGCCGTCGATCGCGCCGATCCGGTCGCCATCGCCATCGAAGGCGATGCCGAAGTCCAGCTTCAGCTCCGACACCAGCTGCCTGAGGTCCACCAGGTTCGCCTCCACCGTGGGATCGGGATGATGGTTCGGGAAATCGCCGTCGATCTTCGTGAACAGCGCATGATGCTCGCCGGGAAGCGTCTTCAGCAGCAGCTCCAGCGCCTCGCCGGTCGCGCCGTTGCCCGCATCCCAGCCGATCCGGAAAGGCCGGCAGCGATTGTCCTCCTGCAACCGCTCCACATAGCGCTGCAGCAGCCGCACATCGCGCGAACTGCCCTGCCCGCCCTCCCAGTCGCCGGCGGCCGCTGCCACGCCCAGCGCGCGAATATCGGCGCCAAAGAAGGGCCGATCCTTCAGCAGCATCTTGAAGCCATTGTAATCCGGCGGATTGTGGCTGCCGGTGATCATGACCCCGCCATCGGTCCCCAGCTCCGAGACCGAGAAATAGAGCATGCCCGTAGAGCCAAGCCCGATCCGGATCGCCTCGCAGCCGGTCGCGACCAGCCCCTCCACCAG
This sequence comes from Sandaracinobacter sp., assembly GCA_046316515.1. Lineage (GTDB taxonomy): Bacteria > Pseudomonadota > Alphaproteobacteria > Sphingomonadales > Sphingomonadaceae > Sandaracinobacteroides. Next base: position 1,031 of record JBKDAC010000290.1, read on the forward strand.
CGCCCGCTCCAGCCGCGGAGAGCTGTGACGCCCGTCATAGCCCACGCACACCTTGCTGCCGCCAGCCCGCCGCACAATCGTGCCGAACCCTCGACC
>JBKDAC010000291.1:0-5130 GCA_046316515.1 Sandaracinobacter sp.
TCGGTGATGACCATGGCCGGCATGGGCTGCCTGTTCTTTTCGACCGCGATCTGGCCGGCAGGTGCGGCCGCCATGTCGGGCTCGGTCGCGATCTGCACGCTGATCGGCCTGCTCGCCTGGCCGCACCCCCAGGTGTGGCTGGTGGCGACGGTGATGTCGGGTTACATACTGTTCATCGCGCGGGGCTGCATGGTGGGCACCCGCGACATGCTGCAGAGCATGCGCCTGCAGGAACGGCTGGCCGAACAGGAAGAGATGCTGCGCCTGCTCCTCAACGAATATGAGGCGAACGGGTCGGACTGGCTGTTCGAGTTCGATGCCGAGGGCATGGTGACCTTCGTGTCCTCGCGCTTTGCCGAGGCGACGGGAACGCCGGTGGACCAGGTGATCGGCACCCGCTGGATGGACACGCTCAGTGACGCCGATGCGATGATGGGCCTGCTGGAGATCACCAGCCGCGGGCTTCCCTATCGCGACCATATCGTGCCGGTCGATGTCGGGGGCGAGCGGCGCTGGTGGTCGCTCTCGGGCACACCCAAGCTCTCGGCAGAGGGAGACCTGCTGGGCTATCGCGGTGTCGGGTCCGATGTGACCGAGCGGCAGCGCGCCTCGCAGCGTATCACCGAGCTTGCCACTTTCGATGCGCTGACGGGCCTGGTGAACAGGCACATCATCCACCAGGCGCTTTCCGAAGGTCTGCAGGCCGGCACTGTCGTGCTGCTGTTCGTCGATCTCGACCGGTTCAAGGCAGTGAACGACAGCCTGGGCCATGCCTTCGGCGACCGGCTGCTCAAGGATGTCGCCATCCGCCTGCAGGACGTGGTTGTGGAAGCCACCGGCACGCGGGCGCTCGTCGGCCGGCTGGGCGGGGACGAGTTTGCGGTCGTGCTGCGCAATGCCGGCGCGGACGAGGCCTTGCGGGTCGGCGAGGCGCTGATTTCCCGCCTGTCGCTTCCCTATGTGCTGGGCGACAAGCGGGCCGCGATCGGGGCGAGCGTCGGCCTTGCCGTCGGTCCTCAGGATGGCGACACAGTCGAAGGCCTGATGCGCGCGGCCGACCTCGCGCTCTATGACGTCAAGGGCAAGGGGCGCGGCAAGGTCCGCCACTATGACCGGGCCATGCACCGGCAGGTCGAAGACCGGCGCGCGCTTCAGTTCGACCTGAAATCCGCCCTCGATCAGAATCAGCTGCGGCTGGTGTTCCAGCCCGTGGTGGACGCGCTGGACGAGCGGGTGGTGGCGTTCGAGGCGCTCCTGCGCTGGCACCATCCCGAGCGCGGCGAGATTTCGCCCGGCACCTTCATTCCCATCGCCGAGGAAGGCGGGCTGATCGGCCGCATCGGCGAATGGGTGATCCAGGAAGCCTGCCGGGTCGCCTCGTCCTGGCCCCGGCACGTGAACATCGCGGTCAACCTGTCGCCCCTGCAGTTCGATGACTCACGGCTGGTGGACACCGTGCGCCATGCACTGGCCCGCTGGAATGTGGCCCCCCAGCGGCTCGAGCTCGAGCTGACCGAAAGCCTGTTCCTCGACGAACGCCCGCAGACCGCACGGATGCTGGCCGAGCTGCAGGAGATGGGCGTGTCCTTCGCGCTCGACGATTTCGGTACCGGCTATTCGTCACTCGGCTATCTGCAGAAGATCAGCTTCGGCCGCATCAAGATCGATCGCAGTTTCGTGCAGGCAAGCGCCACCGACGGCGGGGAATCGACCGCCATCATCCAGGCGATCGTCGCACTTGCCGAGCGGCTGGGTATGGAGACGACCGCCGAAGGCACGGAAACCCGCGCCGAGTTCGAGGCAATGCGCCGTCTGGGCTGCGGCCAGATGCAGGGCTGGTATTTCGGGCGGCCGATGGACCCTGAAGACGCGCACCGCCTGCTGGATCGCTCGCGCCCGCTGGTGGAGTTCATCGACCAGCTGGACGGCGGGTCCGGGTCTAGTCGCCCGCCTGCGCCCAGGTTGCCAAAAGCCAGTGGGCAATCGCCAAAGGCGGTGGGGCGTTCCAGTCGGCCTGGCCGGCAAGCGCGGCCCGCACCTCTTCCCGGCTGACCCAGCGCGCTTCCGAGATTTCGCTCTCGTCGAGCGCGAGCTCGAAGCCGTCCGCCGTGGCGAAGGCGCCCATCATCAGGCTCGACGGAAAGGGCCAAGGCTGGCTCGCGCCATAGCGCACGTCAGCCACGCGGATCCCGGCTTCCTCGTGCAGCTCGCGGGCAACCGCTTCCTCCAGCGACTCGCCGGGCTCCACAAAGCCTGCAAGCGCCGAGAAGAAGCCCGGCGGAAAGCGCGGGCCGCGCCCCACCAGGGCAAGCCCATCTTTTTCGGCCAGCATGATGACAACCGGGTCGACGCGGGGAAAATGCTCGGCCCCGCAGCTGTTGCACAGCCGGCTGTAGCCGGCCTTCTGCACCTCGGTCGGGGCGCCGCAATTGGCACAGAAGCCGTGCCGCCGATGCCAGTCCAGCACCGAACGGGCCTGGGCAATGATGGCAGCGCGTGGGTCGGCAAGGGCAGCACCGGCCGCCCGGGCGTCGGTTGCGCGGGCGGGCAGGTCGTCGTCGGGCTTGCCGTCGACCGCAAAGCGCGGTTCGCCGTCCGCATTCAGGCCCAGGAAGATCGTCAGCCCCTCGGGGCATTCGCTGCGGCGGGCCCAAAACAGGTCCATCCCCCCCTCTGCCATCAGCGGCTTCAGATCGTGCAGGATCAGGAAGCGCGCGCTCGGGTGCATCCGCGCGGCCTGGATGGCGGCCGCGTCGCGCCGCATGTGATCGGCCTTGTCCAGTGGGGCGCCTGTATAGCCAAGGTGGAGTCGGGTGGTCATGCAATCTCCGCTGCTGGGGCAGGCTGATGGTGGTGGGCAAGGGCAAGCCCTGCCGCGCGGGCGAAAAGGGTGGGCAGGCCGGCGGCTTGGACTGCGTCGCGCGGGGTCCACAACAGGTCAAGCCCTGCAATCCCGTTCAGCCGGTGCGGCACCTGCGCGATTGCCACCGTCAGTTCCAGCTCGAAATGGGTGAAGCCGTGCCGCACCGGCGGCGCCAGAAGCTGCCAGTCAGCCGCAAACGGAAGCTCCGGCGACCGGCCCGGCGCCCATGGGGATGTGGGCAGCGCCAGCATGCCGCCGAACAGCCCGCGCGGCGGCCGGCGCACCAGGGCGACCTCGCCCCGATGCTCCAGCCACCAGGCCGTACCCTGCTTCAATGGGCGGGGGCGCTTCGGCGCCTTCACCGGAAAGGCCTCGGGCGTGCCCGCCCGGTGGGCGCGGCAGGCCGTGCAAAGGGGGCAGCGCAGGCAGCGCGGCCCACGCGCTGTGCAGATGGTGGCGCCCAGGTCCATCAGCGCCTGGGCGAAATCGCCGGGGCGGTCGGCCGGAACCAGCGGCTGCAGGGCGGCCTCCAGTGCCCGGCGCCCGGCCGGCAACGCATCAGGCAGGGCGAACAGCCGGCTCGTTACCCGCTCGATATTGGCGTCGATCACAACGGCCGGCTCGGCAAAGGCGATCGCGGCAATGGCGGCTGCCGTATAGGGGCCCACGCCCGGAAGCGCCCGAAGCCCGGCAGAGGTGGCGGGGAATGCCCCTGCCGCGGCTACGGCGCGGGCTGCGGCACACAGGTTGCGGGCGCGCGCATAATAGCCAAGGCCCGCCCATTCGCGCATCACTTCGGCCTCTTCGGCAGCCGCCAGCGCGTCGACCGTCGGCCACAGGGCCAGGAAGCGGGCGAAATAGGGCCCCGCCGCCGCAACCGTCGTCTGCTGCAACATGATCTCGGATAGCCACACATGGTAGGGGTCGGGCGGTGCAGCGCCTGGCGGTGCCCGCCAGGGCAGAACCCGGGCATTGGCGTCGTACCAGGCCAGCAACAGCCGGGCAGGGAAGGGGTCTCCTGTTCGGACGCTTTGGGTGTCGACGGCCATGCCCGCTCTCTGGCACAGGGCAGTGCCATGGCGAAGCCTCCCCGGAAAGTCAGCAACACGGATGCGCCGCAGCGCAGGGGCGGCGTGCGCGACGTCGGCTCGCTGCTGCCCGACGTGGGCGATATGGCGTTCCGCCGCTTCGGCTTCGTGCAGGGCGCACTCCTGTCGCGCTGGCGGGAGGTGGTCGGGCCTGTCTATGCGCGCTGGTCGATCCCCGAATCGCTGAAGTTCGCGCGTGGCGAAAGCAGCGGTGGCGTGCTGACGATCCGGGTGGAGGGCCCCTTTTCCGTCCAGCTCCAGCATGTGGGGCCGCAGATCATCGACCGGGCAAACCGCATCCTGGGCCATGCGGCGGTCGGCCGGATCCGGCTGGTGCAGGGCGAGGTGCCCAGGCCGTCGGAACGGCCCGCAGTCGCTGCGCCTGCGCCCACGCCCTCGGCTGCCGTCACGAACCTGTCGGGCGTGAAGGACGAGGGGCTGCGCAGTGCACTGGAGGATCTTGCAGCCCAGCTGGGGTCCGCAAAGCCGCCGCCGAAGATCGGCTGAGCGCGGATCGCACGGACGGCCCGCCGGGCGACGCTGTGCCCCGGCCGGTCAGATGATCAGATTTTCACCACCTGCGAATCGGCGCTGGCCTTCACATTCTCGATGCACTTCAGCGCCGAGGCCTGCGAGCTGTACCCTTCCGACGAGGTGGCGAGCATATTGCCGTTGGAATGCTTCAGGCACCACCGATGCTCGCCGGCCTTGTCTCCATAGAGTTCGAACGATAGAATTCGAACGTCATCGCTCTGATTTTTCTACCTCTTTTTGCAATCGCGGGCAAGAAGATCGCAGCATCGCACCGGCAGCGCAACCGTCGGTTGAATCATGCGGCAAGGCGGCCTATCTCGGAACTGCGCCCGGTTGGTGGGTGCATTTCCTTCCAGGGGTATGGCACGGGCATGGGCACGTTCGACGAACGCGAAAAGGGCTTCGAGGCAAAATACGCACATGACGCCGACCTTGAGTTCCGCGTGACGGCCCGGCGCAACAAGCTGCTGGGCCTGTGGGCGGCCGAGCGGCTGGGCCTGACCGACGCCGAATCCGAGGCCTATGCCAAGTCCGTCGTGCAGGCGGACTTCGAGGAAACGGGTGACGAGGACGTGATCCGCAAGGTGATCGGCGACCTGCTGAAGGGCGGCGTTGAAACCAGCGACATCGAGATCCGCGAGCTGC
>JBKDAC010000292.1:0-903 GCA_046316515.1 Sandaracinobacter sp.
AGGGCCGTTCAGTCCATGCGGGCCAGAGTTTCCGACAGATAGGGTGCCCGGGGAATGCTGAGCGCGTAGCCCGCCGCGCCCAGCAGGATCAGGCCGGACAACGCGATCACCATGTTGCGGGCCAGCTGCAGCCGGAGGAGCTGGCCTGTGCCGGCAAGGAACAGGACAAGCGACAGAAGCACAGTGGCGAGTGTGAAGCGGTCGCCGATGGCGTTCGCGGCCTGGCCTTCCTGGAAAGCGGCCTCCGCCTCGGCGCGGGCAGCCTGCGCTGCCTCGCGACCACTGGTCAGCACATCGGGCAGGGGGATAGGCGGTTCGTTGCTGTTAACCTTGGCGTTCGCGATGTCGGCGGGAAGCTGGGCCCGCCACTCTTCGAACAGCTTGCGCTGATGGGGCTGGAGGTGCCGTTCATAGAAGGTGGCTCGGGTGGCATCGCCGCTGAGGGTGGCATCCAGCCAGGCGTGGGCCACGGTGAGGGCAACCGATTGCCGCTGCGTGGCGATGATCTCCAGCCGGCTCGCCTCGGTCTGCAGGCGGTTTGCTTCGGTGAAGGCGGCCGCCTGATTCCCACCCCACAGGGCTGCCTGGAAGGTCGCCCAGGCAGAGAGCAGGCCGGCGATGGCCAGGATGACGCCCGCCGCAATATCGGTGATGCCGGGCGGCAGGCTGCGGTCAGACATCGGAAGCTCCCGCCTCCTCGCGCTTGCTGTTGTAGGCTTCTATGTCCTTCACCAGGAACCAGTTGAGGCCGGTGCGGATGGCAGCAATCGCGGCAAGCTGGCCGATCGATTCCCACGAAGGTGCGATCGCCGAGCGGATGATGTCGGCCGCCAGCGCGAATTCCAGCGCGAGCACGATCCAGAGCGCGAAGCGAAACCAGATCTCGCGCCGGGCGCCCGTGCC
>JBKDAC010000293.1:0-5479 GCA_046316515.1 Sandaracinobacter sp.
CCGGCTGAAGGCCGTGCTGGACAGCCGGGATGCCGGGGTTGTGGCGGGGTTGGGCATTGCGGCGGCCTTCTTCCGGCGGCTGGACCCGGACTGTTCGGTGGAGCTGCTGGTGGCGGATGGCGATGCCGTGCCTGCGGGCGCGGACCTGCTGCGCGTGGAGGGGAGGGCGCGGGCACTTCTGGCGGCGGAGCGTTCGGCCCTGAACACGCTGCAGCACCTCACAGGCATCGCGACGCTGACGCGGACCTATGTCGAGGCGATTGCCGGCACCGGCGCGACTCTACTCGACACGCGCAAGACGCTTCCGGGGCTGCGGATACTGGAAAAATATGCGGTGCGGATGGGTGGAGGAACGAACCACCGCATGGGGCTGTGGGACGCGCCGATGGTGAAGGACAATCATATCGCGGCCGCCGGCGGGGTGACGCAGGCGGTGGCGGCCTGCAAGGCGGCGGGCCTCAAGAACATCACGGTGGAGGTGGACCGGCTGGAGCAGATCGAGGCCGCGCTTGCGGCCGGGGCGGACCGGCTGCTGCTGGACAATATGGGGCCGCCGGTTCTGCGCGAGGCGGTTGCCCTGGTTGCCGGGCGGGTGCCCACCGAGGCGAGCGGCGGGGTGAATTTGCAGACGATCCGCGCGATTGCGGAGACGGGGGTGACCTATATCTCGGTGGGGCGGATCACCCAGTCGGCGCCGGCGGCTGACGTGGGGATGGACTATCTGGGCTGACGCTGAGGCGGTGGCTTAGCCCGCGTTGTTCACCGCTGCTTCGCCCGCGATCGGCTTGCCGCTGCTCAAGATGGCCCAGACAATTGCGCCCGAGATGTTGACGCCGGCGGCCAGCAGGAAGGCTGCCGAGCCGAGAAGGCCGGTAATCTGGGTGATCTTGCGGACCCGGCCGATGTCTGCACCGGCTGCGATCTGCCTGTCAGCAAACCAGGCGACGATGTTGCCGATGAGGAACAGCGCGATCCAATGGGCGATTAAGAAGAGCCCGGCGTTGGCGATGCTGAGCTTCCGGGCGTCGCGGAAGTAGCTGGGGAGCCAGGTGAGCATCAGATAGAGCGATCAGTTGGAGCAGACTTGGTTCACGACCAGCGCCCAGATGGCGCTGTGCGACAGCAACTGCCTCCAGGGTACGGGGTTGTGATTGTGGCGTTGATCACCTGCCCTTGCTGCATTCCTGGCTCTCCCCCTGCGGGCGACAGTGCGCGGCCTTGCGGGCGAAAGCTGCTCGGCACTGGATTACTCAGCGTCAGCCTGGGCGTCGGGGTGGGCGGCCTGGAAAGCGGGGAGCATGGCGCAGGCGGCCTCGATCGCGGCAAGGCGGGGGAATTGGATCATATCGACGCCGAAGCGGCGGCAGTTGAGGAGCTGCGGCACGATCACGATGTCAGCGAGCGTCGGCAGGGGCCCGAAGGCATAGGGGCCGGGATTGGCCGCCAAAAGCGCCTCGGTTGCGGTCAGGCCCTTCACCAGCGTGTCATGGCCCCACTGGCGCGCGGCGTCCGCCCCCAGCAGGGCTTCGATGCGCTTCAGCACGCCTAGGTTCTGGATCGGGTGCGTGTCGGCTGCGATCGACAGCACCACTGCGCGGATTCGCGCGCGGGTGATCGGGTCCTCCGGCAGAAAGGCCGGGTGCGGGTGTGTTTCCTCCAGCCAGTCAAGGATTGCCAGCGACTGGGTGAGGAGCGTGCCGTCGTCCAGCTCGAGCGCGGGCACCATTGCCTGCGGGTTCCGGGCGCGCCACGCGGCCGAGGCCTGCTCGCCCGTCTTCAGGTTGATGGCGACCGAGGTGAAGGGGATGCCCTTCCAGTGGAGGCCGATGCGGACGCGCCACGCTGCGCCCGAGCGGAAGAAGGTGTAGAGCTTCATGGCTCAGATCTAGCCCAGGACGGCGACGTTGGCCAACAGCCGAGATTGTAGTATTTCGGCAACATGGTTTCGCTGAAGCGCATACGTTCGTCGAAGAAATATTGCAGACAGATGAAAGGACGCCATGTTTGTTGCGTTGCAGCAGACAGAAAGGTTCGTTATGCACCTTCGTGCCATCCTCCTTGCGTCCCTTGTTCTCCCAAATGCCTCCGCTTTCGCGCAGGAAGCCGCCGAAGCGGCAACCGAGGCCGGGGACACGATTATCGTGACCGGCACGCGCCGGACCGACCGCACTGTCGCCGACAGCCCTGTTCCTGTCGACGTTATCTCGGCAGAGGCGCTGACCCGCACCGGCCTTACCGAGACGGCCCGCGCGCTGCGTGATGCCGTGCCCAGCTTCAACTTCCCGCAACCCTCGATCACCGACGGCACCGATGTGATCCGGCCCGCCACCCTGCGCGGGCTTGGGCCTGACCAGACACTTGTTCTGGTGAACGGCAAGCGGCGCCATGCCTCTGCGCTGCTGAACATCAATGGCTCTGTCGGCCGTGGCAGTCAGGCGGTGGACATCAACCTGATCCCGTCGTCGGCGCTGTCGCGCGTGGAAGTGCTGCGCGACGGCGCGGCGGCCCAATATGGTTCTGACGCGATCGCCGGCGTGATCAACTTCCAGCTGAACGATGCGCGCGAGGGCGGGTCGGTGTCGGTCACCTATGGCCAGCATCTGGGCCGGATCCCGGGCGTGCGCGAAGTGACGGGCCTCGCAACGGTGGGCGGTGTTCCGCAGCTGACGCCGGATGGCGTGCTGCAGCTGACCGACAATGGGGAGAACCGCGAGGTCGACGACGGGGCTATGCTGACCATTTCGGGCAACATCGGGCTTCCGCTGGGCACCGACGGCTTCGTGAACGTGACGGCCGAGTATCGGGATCGGGAAGATACCAACCGGGCCGGCTTTGACCCGCGCCGCAACTATAATGTGGCGGCTGTCTATGATCCGCGCGAATTCACCTTCGACCGTCTGAACCACCGCTATGGCGATGCAAAGACCGAGGATATCAACATTTTCGTGAACGCCGGCGTTCCGCTTGATGACCGTGTCGAACTCTATGGCTTTGCCAGCTATGGCGAGCGGGATGGGGAATCGGCCGGGTTCTTTCGCCGCGCCAACGACAACCGGAACGTGCTGGCCATCTATCCGGATGGCTTCCTGCCGCTCATCACCTCCAGGCTCAAGGACTATGCCCTGACCGGTGGCCTGAAGGGAGAGTTCGGCGGCTGGAACTGGGACCTGTCGATGCAATATGGGCGAAACGAGTTCGACTTCCGCATCATCAACTCGGTGAATGCGTCGCTTGGTGCCGCAAGCCAGACCGAATTCGACAGCGGCGGGCTGCGGTACAGCCAGTGGGTGAACAATCTGGACGTCAGCCGGGAAATAGACACCAGCTTCCTAGACCGAGCCACGCTGTCGGCGGGTCTCGAGTATCGTCGTGAAACCTTCCAGGTCCGCGCGGGCGAATTTGCGAGCTATCAGGCCGGGCCCGTGCGGGTCGGCCAGAACAACCCGCAGTTCACCGGCGCTGCCGGAAACGCCTTCGCGGCGCCGGGCGCGCAGGTGTTCCCCGGCTTCCAGCCCGTGGTCGGCGGCGTCAACGTGACCGGCGAAAATGCCCGCGAGAACTTCTCGGCCTATGCCGAGCTCGATCTCGACGTGATCGAGCGGTGGAACGTGCAGCTCGCCGGCCGCTACGAGAACTACTCCGACTTCGGCAGCGACTGGAACTGGAAGGCCGCCTCCCGCTTCGAGATCCTGGACGGCCTTGCCGTGCGGGGCGCCGTCTCCACCGGCTTCCGCGCGCCCAGCCTTCCGCAGCAGTTCTTTGCAGCTGCCGCCACCAACAACATCGGCGGCGTTCTGGTCGACGCGGTGACCCTGCCCGTCAGCAACCCGGTCGCGCAGGCGCTGGGGTCTGCTCCGCTGAAGGCGGAAACCTCGTTCAGCTGGTCGGGCGGCCTCGTGTTCTCGGCTGTGCCGCGCCTGTCGGTGACGGTCGACTATTACCAGATCGATATCGACGACCGCATTGTGCTGACCGACAATCTGACAGCCACCCGCGACGCGGCGGGGAACCCGTCCGGCACGAACCCGGGCCGTGGCATTGCCCAGATCCTGAACAATGCCGGCTTCACCAACGTGTCGGCCGCGCGCTTCTTCTTCAACGGGATCGACACCCGGACGCGGGGCCTGGACGCCATCGCCACCTATCGCGTGGACATCGGCGCGGCAGGAAGCCTGGCCTTCACGGCTGGCTATAACTGGACGGAAACGCGGATTACGGGCCGTCAGGATACGCCGGGCGCACTGAACCAGGTTCCCGGTATTGTCCTGTTCGGCCGGCTGGAATCGCTCCGGATCGAGCGTGGCCAGCCACGCGACAGGCTGAACCTGGGCGTGGACTGGGACCTCGACTGGCTGGGGGTGACGGCGCGCACCAACCGGTTCGGCACGGTCCTGGCGCCGGGTGCGGATGCGTTCAACGATGTGTGGCTGAGCCCGAAGTGGGTGACCGACCTGGAAATCCGGGCGCAGCCTTGGGGCGGGCTTGAGCTGGCGATCGGCGCCAACAACCTGTTCAACACCTATCCGGATCAGAACCCGGTTGGGCAGGGGCCTGACCCGATCACCGGCGTGACCCGCAACTTCTCGCAGAACAATTATTTCCTGCCCTTTTCGGCCTTCTCGCCGTTCGGCTTCAATGGCCGGTTCCTCTATGGGCGGGTGGCTTATAGATTCTAGCGCTCACGGGCGAAGCCCTTCGCGGGGGCGCGACACATGCCGCGGCGCCCGGTCGGGTTTGCGGGCCTTTTCGGGCCCGGCGGGTGTGGAGATCATGGGAGGGGGCAGCTTTCGGGCCGCCCCTTTTCAGTTCCGGATCTGCTCGCGCAGGATATAGCGGCCGTCGCGATAGCCTTCGAAGATCTGGCTGACGGCCGGATGGCTCACCGGCTCGCCCACATCATCAGGCAGCAGATTCTGCTGGCTGACATAGGCGACATAAGCTGCTGCATCATTCTCCGCGAGCAGGTGATAGAATGGCTGGTCCTTGGCCGGACGAAGCTCTTCGGGAATTGCCTGCCACCATTCCTCGGTGTTCGCGAATTCTGGGTCCACATCGAAGATCACGCCCCGGAACTGAAAGACGCGGTGCTTCACCACGTCGCCGATGCCGAAGCGCGCGACGGGTATGGAGGCAATGCCGAGTGAAACGCCGTCTGCGGCGGGGCCCGAAGCTGCCCCGACCGGGCGCTGCCCGGATGTGGCGCCGTGGTCATGCTGCATTTGGTTCAACCTTCCTCAGCAGTAATATAGGAAGGGCTGGGCGGCACGGAAGGGGCGGACTTGTGTTTGCCCGGGGGCGCGGCTATGGGCCGCCCCTCGTATCGACCACGGCAGGACCACAGCCATGGTCGATCCAGGCGCCGCGGAGAGGTGGCAGAGTGGTCGAATGCGGCGGTCTCGAAAACCGTTATGGGTGTAAGCTCATCGAGGGTTCGAATCCCTCCCTCTCCGCCAGTCACCCTTCCGCAAGCGTCCAAAAA
>JBKDAC010000294.1:0-14666 GCA_046316515.1 Sandaracinobacter sp.
GCGGTACCTCCCGCATGTCGTCATCGGCGATCATGATCTCCACCATCGGCTTCGAGGCCCGCCCGGTGGACGCCGGCTTCAGCCGGTAATTGTCGCGGATGTTCCCCGCGCCCACGCCATTCGTTTCGGTCAGGCCATAGCCGATCGCCGGGTTCTTCCCCGGAAAGGCCTCCGCCAGCCGGCCCACATGCTCGGCCGGGCGCGGCGCCCCGCCACCGGCGATATCGACCAGGGTGGAAAGATCATATTTGTCGCGGTCGGGATGCTGCATCAGCTCCAGGCTCATCGTCGGCACGCCCACGAAATAGGTGCAGCGCTCCTTCTCGATCAGCCGCAGCGCCTCGCCGGCGTCCCACTTGTGCATGATCACCAGCTTGCGCCCGATGGCGACCGACACCAGCATCACCGGCACGGACCCGGTGATGTGGAACAGCGGCACATTCAGCAGCATCACCTGCTGTTCGGGCAACGCAATCCCCTGCGCCTGCGCCAGCTGCAGCATGCTCAGGCCCTGCACCAGATAGTTCAGCGTGCCGGCAACGATCGCGCGGTGGGTCGAAACGGCCCCCTTCGGTGCCCCCGTCGAGCCCGAGGTGTACATGATCGTCGCGTCATCCTCGGGATAGATCGGCGGCAGATACCAGGGCGCTTGTGGGGACGCCGCCAGCGCCTCCTCCAACGTGTCCGCCCCGAACCCTTCGGCCACAGACTTGCTGGTTCGAACCGCCACCAGTGGGATCTTCAGATCGGCGATGTCCGCCACGCGCCGCAGCCGTTCCTCGTCCACGATGGCAATGCGCGATGCCGAATCCTTCAGGCCATAAGCAAGCTCGTCCGTCTTCCACCAGGCGTTCATCGGCACCACGATGGCCCCGATCATCATCGCGCCCATGAAGCTCGAGATCCACTCGGGGTAATTGCGCATCGCAATCGTCACCCGGTCGCCCTTGGCCACGCCATAGCGATGCTGCAGCATCGCCGCCACGCGCGTCGCCTGCGCCTGCATGTCGGCAAAGGTCAGCCGCTCGCCGTCGAAGACCACAAACTCCTTCGTGCCATGCGCGGGCACGAAAAAGCCCAGGAACTCCCGCAGGCTCGGCGGTGCATGTTCGAACACCGGATACTCGGCACCGCGGATCACCGCCTTGCCCACGGCCAGCTGGCCGCCCGGTGCCGTGATGGCGGCCGTCGCCGCATCGATTGCCAAGTCCAGCGGCGTCAATGCCATATCTCTCTCCACAACCAGATTTGCGGGCTTCATGGCGGCCTGATGCGACGCCTTCAAGCGTTTTGCGCTAATGTCTGCGCCCGCCCGTCTGCGCCGCCGCTCGCCCGGCAGCCAGCCACCGCCTCAGTAGTTCAGCATCAGGGCCAGCCGGTCGCCATGAAAGGCCCCGTCGCCGAAGGTCTCCACCGCCGCCCGCGCCCGCTTCATGTAGAAGCCGATGTCATATTCGTCGGTCATGCCGATCCCGCCGTGCATCTGCACGGCTTCGTTGGTCGCCAGCTTGCACACCTCCCCGGCCTTGGCCTTCGCCAGCGCCACGAAGAAGGGCGCCCGCTCGTCACCCGCATCCAGCGCGGTCAGCGCCTTCAGCGTCACGCTGCGCGCCAGCTCCACCTCGCAAAACAGATGCGCCGCCCGGTGCTGCAGCGCCTGGAAGCTGCCGATCTTCACCCCGAACTGCTCGCGCTGCTTGAGGTAATCCACAGTCACGTCGAAGCTCTGCGCGGAAACCCCCAGCATCTCGGCCGCAAGGCAGGCCCGCCCGGCATTCAGCGCCGCCTCCAGGATGGCAAAGCCCTCGCCCAGCTCGCCCAGAATGTCGGCGCCGTCCACCTGGACGCCGTCCAGCGTCACCTCGGCCGCATTGCGGCTGTCCACCATCCAGCGCCGGTCGATGCTGACGCCCGCCGCCTTGGGATCCACCAGGAACAGCGTGATCCCCGCGATGTCGCTGTCGGCCCCGCTGCTGCGCGCCGCCACGATCAGCTTGTCGGCGACATGCCCGTCCAGCACGAAGGGCTTGGCGCCCGTCAGCCTGAAGCCGTTGCCGGACGCTTCCGCCTTCGTCGCCACCTGGTTCGGCTGGTGCCGCGCGGCTTCATCCGCCGCCAGCGCCACGATCAGCTCGGCCGCGGCCATCTTCGGCAGCAAGGCCGCCTTCTGCTCCTCGGTCCCGCCTTTGGCGATCGCAGTCGCCGACAGGATCGCCGACGACAGGAATGGCGAAATGGAAAGATTGCGCCCGATCGCCTCCTGGATCAGCCCCGCGGCCACCATCCCCAGCCCGGCCCCGCCGAACTGCTCGGGGATGGCAACGCCGGCAAAGCCCATCTCGGCCATCTTCGCCCAGAGGCCGCGATCAAACCCGTCCGGATCCTTTGCATCCCTCAGCTTCCGCAGCTGCGACACCGGCCCATGCTCGGCAAAGAATCCGTCCGCCGAATCCTTCACCATCCGCTGCTCGTCGGTCAGAACAAGTGCCATCGCTCAGGCTCCCGGCAGCTGGAGAACGCGCTTGGCGATGATGTTGAGCTGCACTTCGGAGGTGCCGCCCTCGATCGAGTTCGCCCGGCTCCTGAGCCAGGTCCGCGCCGGGTCCCCGTCGCGCTTGTCCTCGCCCTCCCAGGTCAGGCTGTCGGTGCCACCGATGCTCATCAGCAACTCCTGCCGCTGCTTGTTGAGCTCGGTCCCATAATATTTCAACATGGACGAAAGGGCGCCCACGCCCTGGCCTGCTTTCGCCTCGTCCTTCACCCGCTCCATCGTCAACCCGAAGGCATAGGCGTTGATCTCGTGCCGCACGATATCGGCCCTCAGCAGCCCGTCCTTCAGCTTGCCCGACTTCGACGTTCCGATCGCCTTCTTGGCCATCTGGTGCATCGAATCCCGGCCAGCGGAGCCCATGTCCATCCCGCCGATCATCTCGCGCTCATGCGTCAGCAAATATTTGGCGATATCCCAGCCCTTGCCCGGCTCGCCCACCAGATTGGCCTTCGGCACCCGCACATTGTCGAAGAAGGTCTGGCAGAAGGGGCTGTAGCCCGAAATCAGCTTGATCGGGCTGGTTGTCACGCCCGGGCTTTCCATGTCGAACAGCAGGAAGCTGATCCCCAGATGCTTGGGCGCAGCCGGGTCCGTCCGCACCAGGCAGAAGATCCAGTCAGCGCGGTCGGCATAGCTCGTCCACACCTTCTGCCCGTTCACGACGAATTCGTCGCCATCCAGGATGGCGGTCGTGCGAAGCGCTGCCAGGTCCGAACCGGCCCCCGGCTCCGAATAGCCCTGGCACCAGCGCACCTCGCCGCGCGCGATCCGCGGCAGATGCTCCAGCTTCTGCGCCTCATTGCCATATTTCAGCAGCGCCGGCCCCAGCATCCAGATGCCGAAGCTGCTCAGCGGCGGGCGCGCCTTGATGCGCCGCATCTCTGCCGCCAGGATCTTCGCCTCGTCCTTGTTGAGCCCGCCGCCGCCATAGGCCTTGGGCCAATCCAGCACCGTCCAGCCCTTGGCCGCCATGCGCTCCAGCCAGGTCTTCTGCGCCTCGCTCTTGAACTTCCACTTCCGGCCACCCCAGCAGACATCACTGTCGCCCGTCACGGGGGCACGCATCTCCTCGGGGCAATTGGCGTCAAGCCAGGCCCGGGTCTCGGCCCGAAAGGCGGCCAGTTCCGGCGTCTCGTCCATCAGAAATTCTCCCCAAAGGCGCTCTCGCGCTGACTCCATAAAGGCGATATGAAGCGCGCGATGGCGTTTTTCCAGCAACCTGTCGAATGGGCGAGCCTCGGGCTCGATCCTGTCGCCCTCCAGCTCGGCAGCTTCGCGCTGCGCTGGTACAGCCTCGCCTACATCGTCGGCATCATCGCGGCCTGGGCCCTGTTCACGCGCATGGTCCGCCGCCCCGGCAGCCCGATGACGGCCGCCCATGTCGATGATCTCATCACCTGGTGCACGCTCGGCGTGATCCTGGGCGGGCGGACAGGCTATGTCCTCTTCTACAGCCCGTCCCAGTATCTCGCCGACCCGCTGGCCTTCTTCAAGCTGTGGGAAGGCGGCATGTCCTTCCATGGCGGACTGGCAGGCGTCATCCTCGCCATCGTCCTCTACGCCCGCTCGCAGGGCCTCTCCGCGCTGCGCATCCTCGATTACGCCGCCGTCGTCACCCCCATCGGCCTGTTCCTCGGCCGCCTCGCCAACTTCGTGAACGGCGAGCTCTGGGGCCGCCCCACCGACGGCACATGGGGCATCATCTTCCCCGATGCCGGGCCCGAACCCCGCTACCCCAGCCAGCTCTACGAGGCTGCAACCGAGGGTCTCCTGCTCCTCGTCATCCTCAGCTTCCTGTTCTGGGCCACCAACGCCCGCCTGAAGCCCGGCCTGCTGGGCGGCCTCTTCATCGCAGGCTACGGCGTCTCGCGATTCGTGATCGAGTATTTCCGCGAACCCGATGCCCAGCTCGGCACCCTGTCGATCGGCCTTACCATGGGGCAATTGCTCTCGCTCCCCATGATCCTCCTCGGCCTCTTCCTCCTCGCCACCGCCAACGGCCGCCGCCCTTCGAGCCTCCCCACACCGGCGTGATCCCGGCCCTCGCAGAGCTTCTCGCCCACGGGCCCCTGCCGCTCGCCCGCGTGATGCAGGTCGCAGCCGATCATTACTACGCCACCCATGAACCCTTCGGCCCCAACGGAGACTTCGTCACCGCGCCCGAAATCAGCCAGATGTTCGGCGAGGTGATAGGCCTCTGGCTGGCAGACCTCTGGCAGCGCGCCGGAAGCCCGGCACCGGTCCACCTCGCCGAACTCGGCCCCGGCCGCGGCACGCTGATGGCCGATGCACTCCGCGCCATCGGAAAGGCCGCACCCGGCTTCGCGGCCGCGATTGCGCTCCACCTTGTCGAACGCAGCCCGCGCCTCCGGGCCCTGCAGCAGCAGCGCCTGCCCCAGGCCAGCTGGCACGACGACATCGCGACGCTCCCGACCGACGCCCCCCTTCTCCTAATCGCCAATGAATTCCTAGATGCCCTCCCCATCGCCCAGTTCGAGCGCGTGGAAGACGGCTGGGTCTTGCGCCGCGTCGAACTCACCAGCGCCGGCCTCCGCTGGGACCGCTCGGTCGGCGCCAACCTCGCCTTCATCCCGGAACAGCTTCGCCACGCCGCCATCGGTGCGGTCCACGAACGCAGCTTCGCAGCCGAAGGCATCGCCGCCGCCGTCGCAAGGCGCCTCGCGGCGCAAGGCGGGGCGGCCCTGTTCATCGATTACGGTCACGCCGGCCCCGCGCTCGGCGACACGCTCCAGTCGCTGAAGGGCGGCCAATATGCCGACCCGCTGGAAACGCTGTGCCAGGCCGACATCAGCGCCCATGTCGATTTCACCGCCATCGCCCGCGCCATGGCGCCCCATGCCACAGTCTTCGGCCCCGAGGCGCAGGGCATGTTCCTGGAAAACATCGGTATCAGCCACCGCGCCGACGCGCTGAAAGCCATGGCCAGCACCCAGGCGCGCGCCGAGATCACCGCCGCCCACGCCCGCCTTGTCTCGGTCGGCGCCATGGGCCGGCTGTTCCAGGCGCTCGCCGCTGTCGCACCTCACTGGCCAGCCCCGGCAGGATTTCCTACACACGCCGCATGAGCACCCACGCAGACCGACTCGCCGCACTTCGCGCCCAGCTTCAGGCCCAGGGCCTCGACGGCTTCATCATCCCGCTGACCGACGAGCATATGTCGGAATATGTGGGCGCCTATGCCCGCCGCCTCGAATGGCTCACCGGCTTCCAGGGCAGCGCGGGCAGTGCGGCAGTCCTTGCCGACAGTCCTGCATCTGCGGGATCCGCCCGCAGGGCCGCCATCTTCATCGACGGCCGCTACACCATCCAGGTCCGCGCCCAGGTCGATGGCAGCCTCTACGAATATCGCTCGGTCCCGTCCGAGCCCATATCGGCCTGGCTGGCCGAAAACGCCCCGGCAGGCGGGCGCATCGGTTATGATCCTTGGCTCGCTACCCGCGCCTTCGTCCAACAGACAGCTTCCGCGCTGGCCTCGACCGGCGCCACCCTCGTGCCCGTCACGCAGAACCCGGTCGATTAAATCTGGGCAGCCAAGCCCCAGCCATCGGCCGCCCCGGCGGAAACCCTGGGCGACGAATTCACCGGCCGCAACTCGGCCGACAAGCGCGCCACCATCGCCGCCGAAACGCGCAAGGCGGGTGCCAACGCCGTGATCCTGTCGGCCCTCGATTCGATCGCCTGGGCCTTCAACATCCGTGGGGCAGATGTCTCGCGCACGCCCGTCGTCCGCGCCTTTGCCATCGTCCGCGACGACGCAACCGCCACGCTCTACACCGGCCCCGACAAGATCTCGGCAGAGGTCCGCGCCCATCTCGGCCTGCAAGTGTCGATCGAACCCTATGAAGCCTTCGGCCCCGCGCTCGAAGCCCTCACCGGCACCGTTCTCCTCGACCCCGCCTGGTGCGTCGCCGCCATCTTCGAGGCACTGGGCCGCGGAAAGGCCCGCATCGTCGAGGGCCGCGACCCCTGCATCCTCCCCAAGGCTGCCAAGAACGGCACCGAACAGGACGGCATGCGCGCCGCCCACATCCGCGACGGCGCCGCCGTCGCCAAGTTCCTCCACAGCATCGATGCCAACCCACCAGTCGACGAGCAGGACGCCGAACGCCGCCTTGAAGGCTTCCGCCGCGAATCCAACCTGCTGAAGGACCTCTCCTTCGACAGCATCTCGGCGCTGGGCCCCAACGCCGCTCTGCCCCACTATCGCTCCGAAGCCGCCACCAACCGCCCCTTCGCCGGCGAGATGTGCTACCTCATCGACAGCGGCGGCCAATACCCCGACGGCACCACCGACATCACCCGCACGGTCGCCATCAGAACCCCCACGGCCGAGTTCCGCGACCGCTTCACCCGCGTCCTCAAGGGCCATATCGCGCTGGCCGTCGCCCGCTTCCCGCGCGGCACCCGCGGCGGCCAGCTCGACATCCTCGCCCGTCAGTTTCTCTGGGTCGCCGGCCTTGATTACGCCCACGGCACCGGCCACGGCGTCGGCCATTTCCTGGGCGTCCACGAAGGCCCGCAGCGCATCGCCAGCGCACCTGGCGCGCAAGGCGTCGACGAGGTCCTGTTGCCCGGCATGGTCCTTTCGAACGAGCCCGGATTCTACAAGGCCGGCGAATATGGCATCCGCATTGAGAATCTGGTGATCGTGGTCGAGGACGCGCAACCCGGCGACGAGCATCCGATGCTCGCCTTCGAGACCATCACGCTTGCCCCCATCGACAAGCGCCTGGTCGAACCCGCCCTCCTCACGCCGGCTGAGATCGACTGGCTCGACCAGTATCACGCCCGCGTGCGCGAAGCGCTCGAGCCCCAGCTCGACGGGCAGACACGCGACTGGCTGCTCCAGGCCACCAGTCCGCTATTGGCCGACGTCCGCGCGGCCGCATGAGGGAGCTGGCCGGCTCCCTCACCCGCCCCCTCGACTTCGGGCGAACCGCCCCGTTCTGGAGCTGGCTTGCCCCGCTCGCAGTCGCGATCGCACTCGCGCTGCTCCACGGCCGCGCCTCGGACATGCCGGTTGCGCTCGCCCTCACCGCCCTCCTGATCCCGGCAGTGCTGGCCGCCGTCCATCACGCAGAGGTCATCGCGGTGAAGGTCGGCGAACCCTTCGGCACCCTCGTCCTCGCGCTTGCCGTTACCGTCATCGAATGTGCGCTCATCGTCACGCTGATGCTCGCCAAGCCCGAAACGTCCGCCGCACTGCTGCGCGACACCGTCTACTCCGCCGTCATGATCATCCTGGCCGGGGTCGTCGGCATCTGCATCACCGTGGGCGCCGCCAGCCACCACGTCCAGCGCTTCGGCCTCTATGGTGTCTCGGCGGCCACCACCACGCTTGCCGCACTGGCCGTGCTGGTCCTGGTCCTGCCCAACTTCACCACCTCGACCGTCGGCCCCACCTACACCGACGCCCAGCTCATCCTCGTCGGCATCGCAAGCCTCGTCCTCTGGCTGCTCTTCGTCTTCGTGCAGACCGTGCGCCACCGCGACTATTTCCTGCCCGAGGATGGCCCGGTCGACAGCCACCACGATGTCGAAAGCGTCTCCTCCCGCCAGTTGTGGCTTGCGCTCGGGCTGCTTCTGTTCAGCCTGGCGGGCGTCGTGCTGCTGTCCAAGACCCTGTCCGACCCGCTCGCCGCCGCGATCATTGCCAGCGGCGCGCCCCTGTCGGCCGTCGGCGTTGTCATCGCCGGAGTCGTCCTCCTGCCCGAAGGCGTCGCAGCCGTCCGCGCCGCACGGGCAGACCGTCTGCAGACCAGCCTGAACCTCGCGCTCGGCTCCGCGCTCGCCACCATCGGCCTCACCGTCCCCATTATTGTCGGTCTGTCGGTCGCCTTCGGCTGGACGCTCGAGCTCGGTCTCGACCCCAAGGGGATCACGCTGCTAGCGCTCACCCTCCTCGTCTCGGCCATGTCGCTCTCCACCGGCCGCACCACTGTCCTCCAGGGCGCGGTCCATCTCGTGATCTTTGCCTTCTTCCTGTTCACCTCCTTCGCACCCTAGCGGCGCGCAGATGCCCGATCGTGCCGATGCGGCAACATGCGCGCAACCCGAGGCGGGTATGAAGGTTTGATCGAACGCGTCCCCCCGTCTCAGGAGATTTCCCATGCCCGCCCGCTTCACACTGCCGCCGCTGCCCTTCGATCCCAGGTCGCTTGCACCCGCCATCTCAGCCGAAACCTTCGCGCAGCACCACGCAGGCCACCACCAGGCCTATGTCGACAAGCTCAACATGCTCGCCGACGCGGAAGGGATGGAGACCGCATCCCTGCTGCAGATCATCCGCGAAACCGCCGATGCCGACCCCGAGGAGGTCTCCGAACAGGTCTCAAGCTCCGACATCTTCGTGCATGCAGCCCAGCACTTCAACCACGCCTTCTACTGGCGCAGCCTCACGCCGGCGGGCAGCACCCCGCAGGGCGAACTCCTCACCGCCATCCAGCGCGACTTCGGTTCGCTCGACGCGCTGCTGAAAGCCATGGTGGAGGAAGGCACAGACCATTTCGCCAGCGGCTGGCTCTGGCTCGTTTCCGATGAGGGAGAGCTCTCCCTCATGGCGTGCCACGACGCGCAGACCCCGGTCATCGAAGAGGGCCTGCAGCCCCTCCTTGTCATCGACCTGTGGGAACATGCCTATTATCTCGACCATCAACGCGCCCGAAAGGCCTATCTCGAAGCCGTGACCGCCGGCCACCTCGACTGGGATTTCGCGGCCGAAGCCTATGCCGTCGCCAGCGTCGAGGAACTCGACCTCGGGATCGAGAACGCGTCGGGGAACGAGGCCGCCGCCTGACCCCTCAGGTCAGCGCGGCAAAGCGCTCCACCGCATCCGTCGGTCCCGACACAATCAGCAGGTCCGACATATAGACGATCGTGTCGGGGACCGCCTGGATGAACGGCTCGCGGGGGCGCTTCACCCCCACGATCGTCACCCGATGCTCCTTGCGCAGGTCGGTCGCCGCCAGCGTCTTGCCCGCCATGAACCGGGGCGTGCGCGTCTTCACGATCGCGAAGCCGTCGTCGAACTCGATGAAGTCCATCATCTTGCCCGTCACCAGGTGCGCGACCCGCTCGCCCATCTCGGCCTCGGGAAAGATCACGTGGCTCGCGCCCACCCGCTCCAGGATGCGGCCATGGTTGGTGTTCACGGCCTTCGCCCAGATATCGCGGCAGCCCGAATCTGCCAGCGCCACCACCGTCAGCACGCTCGCCTCGATGTCGGACCCAATCCCCACCACGGCATGCATCATCTCGCCCGCGCCCAGCCGCTTCAGCGCGGCGGGATTGGTCGTGTCGGCCTGCACCACATGGGTCAGCTCCTCCGACAACTCCTGCACCACACCCATGTCCTGGTCCACGCCCAGCACCTCATGGCCCATCCGCGCCAGCGACCGCGCAACCGCAGTCCCGAACCGCCCCAGCCCGATCACTATCACCGGCGGGGCCGCACCAGTCTTCTCACCCGACAATCGGTCTCTCCTCGGGATAACGGAACGGAGTCGTCCGCACCTTCAGCGCCAGGGCCGTCGCCAGTGCAACCGTCCCCACCCGCCCCACATACATCATCACCACCAGAACGATCTGCCCAGCCGGCGGCATCTCCGCCGCCAGACCTGTCGACAATCCCACCGTCGCAAAGGCCGAGATCACCTCGAACATGATGCGCTCCACCGGCGCTTCCACGAAACTCGCCAGCACCAGCAGCGCCAGCGACACCACGCCCACCGCCAGAAGCACGATCGTGACCGCCTGCCGCTGCACATCCGGGCTGATGCGCCGCCGGAACGCCACCGAATCCGGCGATCCGCGCACCTCGCTCCACACCACGAACCCCAGCAACAGGAAGGTCGTGATGCGGATTCCCCCCGCCGTCGAGGCACTCCCGCCGCCCACCAGCATGAGGCCCGACGAGATCAGCAGCGTGTCCACTCCAAACGCGCCGGTGTCGTGCACATTGAAGCCGCCGGATCGCGTCATTACCGAATGAAACAGCGATCCCATCAATTTCTCATCGATGGGCGCGGGGCCCAGCGTCGCGGGATTGTTCCACTCGAACAGCAGCACCGTCGCCATGCCGATCAGGGTCAGCGCCACCGATCCCCACAGCGTCAGCTTGGTGTGGATCGACCAGCTCTCGGGGCGCCGCCATTCGTTCCGCAGTTCATGCAGAACCGGAAAGCCGATCCCGCCCAGCACGACCCCCACCATCAGCGGCGTCAGCAGCAGCGGATCGCGCGCAAAGGGAACCAGCCCCGTCGGCAGGATGGAAAAGCCCGCATTCATGAAGGCCATCACCGAATGGAACAGCCCGTGCCAGGCCGCCGCGCCGATCCCGAACCCCAGGCTCCAGAAGCGCACCCCCAGCAGCAGCGCAATCACGCCCTCGGTCACGAAGGTCGTCACCACCACCAGGATCAGCACCCGCCGCACATCTCCTAGGTCCAGCTGCCGCATCTCGGCAGAGGCCATCAGTTTGCCCCTGAGCGGGATGCGCCGCGACACCAGCAGGCCCAGCAGCGTCGCCCCGGTCAGGATGCCAAGCCCGCCCGCCTGCGCCAGCAGCAGGATCACCAGATGCCCGAAAGGCGACCAATAGGTCGGCGTGTCCACAATCGTCAGCCCGGTCACGCAGAAGGCAGATGTCGCGGTGAACAGCGCGGCCAGCACAGGCGCGCCCCCCTCGCCCGACAGCCCACCGGCCCGCGAAACGGGCAACGCCAGCAGCAGCGTCCCCACCAATATGCCCACCAGGAAACCCAGCGGAATGGCCCGCTCGGGATTGGCGATCACCCTGCGGGCCTGCCGGTCAGCCACCTCGAAGCCCCATCCCCATCGCGAAGCTCTGCCAGACCATCCCGTCCCGCGCAACGCACCCATTGCAGGCCTCCGGTCACGGGCGCATAAGCCCGACCCATGAACCGCTTCCTTGCACCCGCCGCCCTTCTCGCTGCCTTCGCCGCTCCGGCACTGGCCGCCTATGTGCCCGTCGGCGAACTGCCCGATATCGCGAAGCCCAGCGCCTACCGGCTGGACCTCACCATCGATCCCGCAAAGGCCGATTTCGCCGGCACCGCCGAGATCGACATCGAGCTGAAGCAGGGCGTCACCCAGCTCCACCTCCATGGCAATGGCCTGAAGATGCTGTCGGCCGAGGCCATCACGGGCCGCATGGCGCCCAACCCCGCCACATACACCCAGGTCCACCCGACCGGCGTCGCCCTCGTCCAGTTCAAGCGCCCGCTCCCCGCCGGCCGTCACACGCTGCGCTTCACCTATACCGCCCCGTTCATGACCGGCACGTCCGGCCTCTACAAGGCGGTCGTCAAGGATCTCCCCTACGCCTGGACCCAGTTCCAGGCGATCGACGCCCGCCGCGTATTCCCCGGCTTCGACGAGCCCCGCCACAAGACCCCCTTCACTGTCTCCATCACTGCGCCCACGGCCATGAAGGCCTTCGCCAACGCGCCCGAAGTCAGCGCGACGCCGGCAGCCGGCGGAATGGTGAAACACCAATTCGCCCCCATCGGCCCGATGCCCACCTATCTTGCCGCCCTGGCCGTCGGCGAGTTCGACGTCGCCGAAGGCGTGATCCCACCCAACGACGTCCGCAAGGTCCCGCTGCCCCATCGCACCATCGCGACCAAGGGGCAGGCAGGCCGCATGGGCACCACAATGGCGGAAACCCCGAAAATCCTCGCCCGGCTGGAACAGTATTTCGGCATCCCCTACCCCTGGGCCAAGCTCGACCAGATCGCGTCCCCCATTCACGGCGGCGCAATGGAGAACAACGGCCTCATCGTCTATGACGACACGCTGCTCCTGCTGAATGCCGACGCGCCCCCCTCACAGCTGCGCAACTTCGGGATCGTCGTCGCCCACGAACTCGCCCACCAATGGTTCGGCAATGGCGTTACCCCCCGCTGGTGGGACGATATCTGGCTGAACGAGAGCTTCGCCGAATGGATGGGCAACAAGATCGCGGCAGACTGGCGCCCCGATCTCGGCATCGGCACGGATCAGCTGTCGGGCGCGCTCGGCGCGATGGACGGCGACAGCCTCGCGCAAGGGCGCCCAATCCGCCAACCGATCACCGACAGCGCCGAAATCAACGCCGCCTTCGACAGCATCACCTACCAGAAGGGTGGCCAAACCATCCGCATGATGTCGTCCTTCGTCGGCGACGACGCCTGGCAAAAGAGCGTGCGCCTGCACCTCGGCCGGAACTGGCACGGCACAGCCACTGCCGATGAATTCTTCGCCAACATCGCCGAAGGCGCACAGGACCCGCGCCTCGTCCCCGCCTTCCGCAGCTTCGTCGACCAGCAGGGCGTGCCACTCGTCACCTACACGACCGCGGGGGGCGGGGCCTACACCCTCACCCAGCAACGCTTCCGTCTCGTCGGCGTCGACACGCCCGACGCCCAGTGGAAGATCCCCGTCTGCGCCGCATCGGGCGAAGCACGCAAGTGCACCCTCCTCGATTCCAGCGCCGGCGCACTCCCGCCGGTGGTCGGAACCGCCCCTTGGCTCGCCGGCAATGCGGGCGGCGCCGGCTACTACCGCTTCGATCTCCCCACGGCAGACTGGAACCGGCTGATCGCCGCCGGCGCCACCCTCCCCGCGCCCGAGGCGCTCACCTCCGTCGACAGCCTCTGGGCTGGCTTTAAGTCGGGCGCCGGCAGCTTCGACCGTGCCCTCGCCGCAGCCCGCAGCTTTGCCCCGCACCCCGACCGCCTCGTCGCCACCTACCTTCCGGGCGCAATCCTCAGCTACACCCGCCGCGCCGGCACCCCGGCAGACCGGGCTGCCGCCTCCGCCTTCGTACGCGACCTCTCGGTCGCCCGGCTCGCGGAACTCGGCCTAGACCCGGCCCGCGGCGTCTATGCCAAGGAATCGGCCGAGCGGCGCCAGCTGCGGCTCAGCCTCGCCAGCTTCGCCGTCGCCGACGGCAGGGCACCCACCGAATCCGCACGCCTCGCAGACGCCGCACGCAAGTCGCTCGCCGGCGATGCGGGCGCGCTGGACCCGGGCCTGCGCGTCACCGCCCTGCGCGCCGCGCTGCGCGAGGATCCCAAGCTCGCCGACCGCCTGTTCGAAGCACTCGCTACGTCCGAGGATCCGCTGTTCCGCCGCCAGGCCGCCAGCGCACTCGGCAGCGAGGCACCCACCAGCCTACTCGACCGCACCACCGACAAGCGGCTCCAGAACCTCGAAGTCACCAGCATGATCGCCGCGCAGTTCGCAAACCCCAACACGCGCAATGCGGCCATGACCTGGCTTGAAGCCAATCTCGACACGCTGAAGCCCCGCCTCGGCGGCCTGCTCGGCGGCTTCGTCGAGATCACCTCGGGCTTCTGCTCCGAGGCCGACGCCCAGCGCGTGGACAGGCTCTTCCGTCCGCAGATGACCGAGCTCGGCATCGGCGAACTCGATCTCGCCCGCCCGCTCGCCAGCATCCGCCAATGTGCCGCCCTCAAGGACAAGCGCGGCGCCGATGTCAGCGCCGCGCTCGCCGGCAAGAGATAGTCGGGCAGAAACGGCTCAACCCTTCAGCCCCGCCGCAACCTGGGCCGCAGGCCGGCCCGGGAAACATCACTTTACCGCATCGACCAGCACCAGCTCGCTGTCCTCGATCGCCTCGATCGTCACATTGGCCACATCACGGATCGCAACCCCGTCGCGCGCCGCTGCTTCCTGCCCGTTCACCCGGAACCGCCCTTCGGCACCCACCAGATACCCGACCCGCCCATCCTCGAACCGATATGTCGTCGACGTGCCGGCCTTCAGCGTGGCACCCAGCACGCGCGCCGGCGTCTGGATCGGCAAGGCACCGTCATCGCCCAGCCCGCTTGCCAGCGGAACAAAGGTCCCGGCCCGGTCGCCCTTCGGGAAGGGCCGCGCACCCCAGGCGGGCTGCGCCCCCAGCGTCTCGGGCAGGATCCAGATCTGGAAGATCCGGGTCTCCATATCCTCAAGGTTGTACTCGCTGTGGCGAACCCCGGTCCCGGCGCTCATCACCTGCACGTCGCCGGCCTCGGTCCGCCCGCGATTGCCCATGCTGTCTTCGTGCGTGATTGCCCCCGCCCGCACA
>JBKDAC010000295.1:0-1193 GCA_046316515.1 Sandaracinobacter sp.
GTTGAAGATGGGCGCGGCGACCGGCATGGGGCTGGGTGGCGGGGCAAGGTGACGGGATGGGACTGACAGCCGAACAGATTGCCGAGGGCGTGGCGGCCTTGGGTGCGATCGATCCGCGCTTCGCGGATGCGGCCGCGCAGCTGGGGCTGCCCGAGCCGCGCATCCGCCCGCGCGGCTATGAATCGCTCCTCAGGGCAATTGTCAGCCAGCAGGTTTCGACTGCGGCTGCGGCCAGCATCTGGCGCAAGCTGGAGGCGCAGGTGGGCGACCTGCACGATCCCGCGCGCCTCATCGCGGTCAGCCCGGAGGACCTGCGCGCGGCCGGGCTTTCGCGGATGAAGGCCAGCTATGCGCAGAGCCTTGCAGCCCATGTGGCGGACGGCTCGCTGCCGCTGGATGCGCTGCCTGCCGACGACGAGGCGGCGATCGCCCTGCTGTCGAGCGTGCGCGGGTTGGGGCGCTGGTCGGCCGAAATCTATCTGTTGTTTGCCGAAGGCCGCGGCGACGTGTTCCCCGCAGGCGACCTTGCCGTGCAGGTGCAGGCCGGGCGCATGTTCGGCGACGGGACGCGGCCTACCGAGAAGCCGCTGCGGGCAATGGCAGAAGCCTGGCGCCCCCATAGGGGTGTTGCGGCCCTGTTCCTGTGGCACTGCTACAACGCGCCGCCGCTATGATTACGCAGGTCAACTCTGCGTCCAACACGACGCTGAAGCGGCTCCGGTCGCTCAGGGAAAAAAAGTATCGCCGCGCCGAGGGGCTGTTCCTGGCCGAGGGCCTGCGCATCTGCACCGAGGCGCTGGATGCCGGCTGGATGCCGAAGCTGCTGGTCTTCGCCACCGGCAAGGGGGACCATCCGCTGGTTCGCCGGCTGGTGCAGGCAACGCTGGGCGAAGGCGGGCAGGTGATCGAGCCCCGCGCAGACCTTCTGGCGGGCGTGACCGGAACGGACAATCCGCAGGCAGTCGCCGCCGCCTATGCGCCGCGCGGCCAGACGCTGGATGCCCTGACGCCGGGCCCCCGCACGCTGGTTGCGGAGCAACTGCGCGACCCGGGCAATCTGGGAACGCTGCTGCGCGCCTGCGACGCGACCGGCACTGGCGCGCTGATCCTGCTGGACGACAGCGCCGACCCGACCAGCCTGGAGGCCGTGCGGGCGAGCATGGGCGCCTTCTTTACGGTGCCCTGCATTCAGG
>JBKDAC010000296.1:0-1258 GCA_046316515.1 Sandaracinobacter sp.
GGGTTCCAGGTGTCGGCCACCACGAAGGTGATGCCGGTGATGGTGCACATCACCACCGTGTCCATGAACGGCTCGATCAGCGCGACGAGGCCTTCGGAGGCCGGGTGGCGCGTCTTGGCCTGGGCGTGGGCGGCAACCGCGGTGCCCAACCCGGCCTCGCAGCTGTAGATGGCGCGGCGCATGCCGGTGACGAAAGCGCCGAGGATGCCGCCGAACGCGCTCTGGGTGTTGAACGCTTCGGACACGATCAGGCCGACCGCACCGGGCACCCGCTCAAGGTTGAACAGGATGATCGCAAGGCAGCCTGTCATGAAGATCAGCGACATAGCCGGTACCAGGATCGAGGTGGCGCGCGCGATCCAGCGGATCGAGCCGAGCAGCACCAGGGCAACCATAACGGCGAAGACGAGGCCGAAGGCGATGCGGTTGTCAAAGCCGAGCTGTTCGGCGACGGGCGGATAGGCCTGGTTCACTTGGAACAGCGAGAGCGAGCCGCCGATCATCAGGAAGGCATAGAAGAGGCCGAGCGAGCGGCCGAGGCGTGGGCGGCCGATCGACGCGAGCCCGCGCTCCAGCGTGACCCAGGCGCCACCCTTGATCCTGCCGTCGGGCATCACCTCGCGGAACATCAGGCCAAGCGTCACCTCCGCGCATTTGAGGCCCATGGCGAACAGGCCGATCACGAACATCCAGAAGATGGCGCCGGGCCCGCCTACGGTGAGGGCGACACCGATTCCGGCGATGTTGCCCAAACCGATGGTGCCCGATAGCGCGGTCGCAAGCGCTGCGAACTGGGTGACCTCGCCCGGCGCCGATGGGTCCCAGTAGCGGCCGCGCAGGATCCGCCAGGCCTCGGAGAAGCCGGATATCTGGGGCACACCCATCCAGACGGTGAGGCCCACCATGGCCGCCGCCAGCCAGAGCACGATCAGCTGAATGTTCACGCCACCGATGGTGACGGAGTAGAAGACGAACGCCGAGAGCAGGTCGATGCCTGCCTCGATCGCGGGAATGACGTTCATTGCGATCCTGTACTGGTCTGCCGCTGGCCGAGCCCTTGATCGATGCGGTCCAGCATCCAGGGCATGAACGGGTTCGAGCTGACGCGGGCGAGCGCCGCGGGCGAGACCGTCAGCACCCCATTCTCGCCGCGGATGGCGAGAGCGCCGAGCGAGACACCCTGCGGGTCGTCGGCGGCGGGTTCCGCGCCATAGAGGCCGTCGCTCAAGGGGAAGGGCAAGGCAATGTGGCCCAGTGA
>JBKDAC010000297.1:0-7672 GCA_046316515.1 Sandaracinobacter sp.
GCGGGGGAAGCGTGAGGCGGACACAGCGCGAAGTGGTGCAGACGCGGATGGAGATGCGCCGGGCGCGGGGGTTCACGTGAACGACGAGGGGCAGACCCTCCACCTCGCTGGCCAGCTGGGTGGAAGCGGGGCGGGCCGCAAAGGGGTTGGGGAACCTCAAACCGCGTCGTTGGCCGAGGCAAACCTGTCGAGATAGCGGCGCGTGATTCCTTCGACCGGCATCACTACGAAGACATCGACCGTGTTGAACTGCCTGTCCACGAAGGCACCGTCGCCCACCATTGCACCAACCCTGAGGTAGCCCTTGACCAGCGGCGGCAGCGCTCGCTGCGCCGCCTTCAGGTCATAGCTGCCAGGCGCCAGCAGGTCCATCGGCACATGATCGAGCGCACGGGCACGAAGCGGGACTGGCGCGAGGTGCTGGTGGTAGAGGTAGGACAGCTGTGCGGCATGGGCATGCGGCTCGGTGCCGTGGAGCGAGGCGCAGCCGAACATGTGGCTAATGCCGTGCGCTGCGAGATAGGTGGCAATTCCGCGCCAGAGCAGGCTGATGGTGGTTGTGGTGCGGTGCTCGGGGGCGACGCAGCTGCGGCCGAGCTCCAGCAGCTGGCGACCTTCGGCGCTGGCGGCGGTGAGGGGCGAGAGATCATATTCGCCGGCCGAGTAGAAGCCGCGATGCTGTTCGGCGACGACCTGGCGCAGCATTCGATAGGTGCCGACGACCTGCGGGCGGCCATCCTCGCCATGGTCGATCACCAGCAGATGGTCGCAGATCTGGTCGTAATCGTCGATGTCGCGGCGGACGGCCTGCATGGCGAGCGTCGGACGGGCGCCCATTTCCTCGTAGAAGATGCGGTAGCGCAGCGCCTGGGCCGCGGCGACCTCTTCCTCGGAGGTGGCGATGCGCACATCGAGCTGGCCGGAGCGGTGGATGTGGGGCGCCCGGGCCAACAGGTGCGGGGCGATCGCCGTGAGTGCAAGCGAATGTTGGAGCATCGAAATCCGTCGCCTCCTCGCCTTCGGACGCCTGCTGCTGTGCAGCGCCGATGTGCGGGCCTTAGCGGCGGATTGTGACAATCGGTTGGGGCGCTTGTCTTGGACGGGGTTGCCTTATTTGCCCGGTGGGTGCGGGCTCGCGGATTCGGGCGCAGGCGGGTCGCGGCGCATCAGGATCCAGAAGAGCAGCATGCCGGGGACCGCGAGCAGGGTGGTGAGGAGGTAGAAGAGCGGGTAGCCGAGCAGATCGATCAGCCAGCCGGCTCCGATGGCGCTGAGACCTCGGCCGACAATCGAGGCGAGGGACGAGAGGAGCGCGAACTGAGTTGCCGTAAATCGCAGGTCGCAGAGCCACGACAGGTAGGCAACGATCGCGAGGCCGCCCACACCGCTGGCGAAGTTCTCGAAACCGACTGCCAGAGCCATGACGATGTTGTTGTGCCCGACCATCGCGAGCACGGCAAAACCGAGGTTGGTTACGGCCATGAGGAATAGGGAAATGAGAACGGCCTGCATCATCCCGAAGCGGCGGTAGATGATGCCCCCGACGAAGATTCCGAGGAAGAAGGCCAGCAGGCCGGCAACGACATCATAGGCCGCAATCTCGTCCTTGCTGAACCCGATATCGTTGAACAGCAGGCGCAATGTCAGATTGGCAAGCGTGTCGCCAATCTTGTGCACGAGCAGGAAGCAGAGAACCAGCCAAGCGTTCGGTCTTGTCAGGAAGTCGGCGAGCGGTGCCGAAAATGTCTCAACGAGGCCTGCCCTGCTCCAACCGGCTTTGGTAAGCGCGGCCGTCCGCCTCGGCGGCTCGCCGACGATCAGGCCGGCGAGGATTGCAGGAACTGCAAAGATGGTTGCAGCGGCATAGGCTTCCGCCCAGCCGGCCCGGCCAGCCACGACCAGGGCAAGCGCAGCAGCCCCGGCATTTCCCAGACGCCAACCATATTGGCTCATGCCGGACCCGGCTTCGAGTTGCCGGGGCGACAGGCTGTCGACCCGGAAGGCATCGATGACGATGTCGAACGTGGCGCCGAAGAAGGCGACGGTGAAGACCGCTGCCACCAGGAGTGACGCTTCGCCGGCAGGGTCGACGGATCCCAGCCATATGACGCTGCACACCACGCAAGCCGCAACCAGGAACAGCCACGCGCGTCGCTGCCCAAGTAGCCTGCCGAGGACAGGCAGGGTCACCCGGTCGATGATCGGGGCCCAAAGGAACTTGAAATTGTAGACCAGGATGAAGACGCCGAACGCCGTCACACTTGGCCGGGCCATGCCGGTCTCGGCGAGCCGCGTGGAGAGGGTCGCCGCGATCATCGCGATTGGAAAACCGGACGACAGGCCCAGCAACAGGGCTCCGATCGGTTCGCGCTGAAGATAGGGACGCAGCGCCTCGCGCCAGCTCTGGTTTTCGTCGGCGATGTTCGTCATGCAGCCGCCTTCCTGCCCGCTTTTCCTGCCGATGGAAACAGGGTTGCGGACGGGTGGGGCGGGGGCGCATCATGGATGCCATGAACGCGCCCTTCGAACAGCGCCGGCGAACCCCAACGGAGGCGCAGATCCGGCTGGCGGCGCAGTGCCGCGACGGGACGGGCCCGCGGGATCGGGACCGCTCGACTGTGCCGGCCTCTACCTATGTCTCCCCGGAGCGCTTTGCTGCCGAGCAGGGCTTGTTCCGGACATATCCGGTGGTGCTGGGGCCGAGCGTGATGCTGCCCGAGCCGAACATGGCGATGACGCACGATGGCTTTGGCGCGCCGCTGCTGCTGCTCCGCGACGGGCGGGGCGCCTTGCGGGTGTTCCTGAACGCCTGCCGGCATCGGGGCACGCGGCTGCTGGACGCGCCCGAGCCCGTGACAGGGCCGCTGGTGGTGTGCCCCTATCACGCCTGGGCCTATGCGCTGGATGGGCGGCTGAAGGGCGTGCCGCGGCCGGAGACCTTTCCCGGGCTGGAGAAGTCGGCGATGGGGCTGGTGGAGGTGCCTTCGGTGGAAGCCGGGGGACTGATCTGGGCTGCACCGCACAGGCCCGAGACTGTGGATTTCGGCTATGCGCAAGGGCCGCTTGGCGCGGATTTCGACGCGCTGGGGCTGGGAGACATGCATCTCTACGCCCGGCGGGTTCACCGGGTCGCGTCCAACTGGAAGCTGATCATGGATGCGTTCCTTGAGAGCTATCATGTGCAGCGGCTGCATCAGACCAGCATCGCGCGCTTCTTCGAAGACGGCGTGACGTCGGGCGACACGGTCGGGCCGCACATGCGTTCGGCCGTGGCGCGCGTAGGCGGTCTGGAGGGTGTGGACCTGCAGGATTGGCCCGCGCTGCGCCGGATCGTGACCTATGCCTATCAGCTGTTTCCCGCGACCGTGCTGGTCGCGTCGCCAGACTATGTGAACCTGATGGTGCTCATGCCCCAGGC
This sequence comes from Sandaracinobacter sp., assembly GCA_046316515.1. Lineage (GTDB taxonomy): Bacteria > Pseudomonadota > Alphaproteobacteria > Sphingomonadales > Sphingomonadaceae > Sandaracinobacteroides. Next base: position 3,419 of record JBKDAC010000297.1, read on the forward strand.
GGCGGATTGCACGCTGGTCGAGGATTTCATGCTGATCCCCGAAAAGCCGCAGACCGAGAAGGCCGAGGACCATTGGCGGCGGAGCTGGGCCCTGCTGGACGGGCAGGTGTTCGGCACCGAGGATTTCGGCGCGGCCGAGGCCGGGCAGAAGGGGCTTTCGAGCGGGGCGATCGAGGTGCTTGAGCTGGGGAGCCTGGAGCAGGGGATCAGGCGGTTTCATGAGACGGTGGAGGCGGCCCTGGAGGCGGCTGCGGTTACGGCGCAGCCATAATCCGCAGACTTGCCGAAAGGTCGGCCGGCGGAGTCGCGGGTCTCTCCCCGCGATCCGTCCGACGTTACGCGGGCTTTGCCAGCGCAACCTTCCTTCTTCCCATTCCCTTGTTCCTGCGGACCCGGCGGCATTCCGCGTTTGTGCGGACAGCCACGCGGGGCCGCCGGCCGCAGAGGCCTACGCAATAATATCGGGAATCAGCAAATCCTGGATCACCACCATCTCGTCCTTCAGCCGGAGCTTGCGCTTTTTCAGGCGGGCGATCTGCAGCATGTCTGCCGTGGCCGATCGGGCGAGCGCGTCGATGGCGGCATCGAGATCGCGATGCTCCTCCTTCAGCGCATGCAGCCTGGCCTTGAGCTCAGCCTCGTCCATCCAAGCCTCTCGAAGGACCCGTCCGGGTGCCGGCGGAAGCGCCGGATGCGCCGCCATTGGCGGGTGATGCCGCGTCCGTCAACGGCTTCGCCCGAGTCGCGCATCGGGGGCGTTTGGCTTGCCTTGTCGGGTGGCCAGATATGGGGGTGCGGCGCGCGCCCGCCACTCCATATCCTGCAACAGCACCAGCCTGGCTGAAGATCGCTGACAAGTGGCCGTAGCCATGTTCTACTGACCGTTCAGCGCCGAAGACCGGGCGCCTGACTGAGCAAAACGGCACAGCGAAAGGACCATTGCAATGGCAAGCCCGCATGTCGACGCCCTGACCGCCCGTCACGCGCAGATTGACGGGATGATCGCGGCCGAGATGCACCGTCCGCTGCCGGATTCGACGCGACTTGCCCAGCTGAAGCGACAGAAGCTGAAGCTGAAGGAAGAGGTGACGGGGCTCAGGAAGGGGTAACCTCCAGCGGACCCAGCAGGTCGGCCACATGGTGGCCGCACGACCGACCGGCCGCCGCGTTAAGTGGCGCGAAGCCAATGGCTGCGGATGCGGCCCGCCCGGCGAACGAGGGACTGGGAAGAAGCGTCAGGCGAAGCCTGGCTCGTCGGACGGATCGGCGATAGAGATCGCTGATACCGCCGACCTTCCCGCAATTGCTGCGCAATCCCGGTCCAGGCGGCGGCCGCCATCCTCAGTCGTCGCGGCTTACCCGCTCTTCTCTTTCGTGCCGTTCCTGTGCTTCCAGCGACATGGTCGCAATGGGGCGGGCTTCTAGGCGTTTCAGCGAGATGGGTTCGCCGGTGATCTCGCAATAGCCATAGTCGCCGGTCTCGATCCTGCGGATGGCCGCGTCGATCTTGGAGATCAGCTTGCGCTGGCGATCCCGCGTGCGCAGTTCCAGCGCCCAGTCGGTTTCGGACGAGGCGCGGTCTGTCTGATCAGGCTCCTGGATCGGACCTTCCTTCAGCGTCTCGAGCGTCGCCTTTGCCTCCAGTGCGATGTCGGCTTTCCACTTCAGCAGCTTGGCCCGGAAATAGGCGAGCTGCCGTTCGTTCATGAAAGGCTCGTCGTCGCTGGGGCTATAGTCCTTCGGCAGCTCTATCCGCTGGAGTTCTGCGAGCAGGCTCGCATGCTCGATGATGTGTGCACCATCCTGTTTCAAATGCACGTCCGACACGCCCACACCCTCCTCACCGCCTGTTTCCCCGGCGGGGACCGTCTGTTCGGCGTCTTTTTGCGCCTCTTCCTCGTTGACGGTCACCAGCCGGCTCCGGACGGGATCTGCATCAGCTTTTCTCCCATCCGACGCCTGCCGGGCCCATAGCCGAGCATCCAGGGACGGGCAAGGCGAAGCGCCTCAAATGCGACGAAAAAGGGGCTACGTTGCGCGGGAGACTCAGCGCGGGGCGCGGCGTGCCGGCCTTAGGGGCGGCGGATGCGCGGCTGTGCGACGCCGCCACCTGCGGCTGCGCGTGCGACCACATCGGCCAGCGGCTCGATGCGGCAGGCCATCCAGTGCGCGTTGGCGTGCAGCAACATGTGCGCATCGAGCAGCACACCGATATGGCCGGGCCACCAGGCGATGTCGCCGCGCTGGGCCGCGCCGGGGTCGACCTCTGTCGCGAGGTCGGCGAACTGCATGTCGCTGTCGCGGCGGCACGGGTGTCCGCCGATCTGGCGAGCGACCTGGATCAGGCCCGAGCAATCGATGCCGGCCCGGCTGCGACCGCCCCAGCGATAGGGTGCGCCGACGAAGCGGAGTGCGATCTCCACCCAATCGAGCGCGGGATCTCCGGCAGCAGGAAGCAAGTGGCGGCGGTGCAGGAAGCAGCCGGCGCCGGCGCCTGCGACGATGCGCACGAAGCGGTCATCATGATCGGCCCAGCGAACGCGGGCACCGAGCGGAAGGGTGGCCGCAACCTCTGCCTTGACCGCTGGCGCGCGGAAGAGGAGCGCGTCGTCGGGGCCGATCAGCCCGTCTTTCCCGTCGGTCGCCGGCGCGGCCAGCGCATCGATCCGAACATGGCCGACATAATGGTCCGCGCGCGAGAAGCCCCAGGCATAGCCGTGGCCGGTGTCGAGGACAGCGAAGCGTTCGCCCGGCAGAAGCTCGCTGGCTGCCGGTGCGTCGGCTCGGTCGGCCGACAGGATGGGCACGCGGGTGCCCGCCTCCTGCTCGAGCGGGACCACATAGTTGGGCACGGCGATCCTGTCGGCGAGCGCGATGTCGGCGAGATCCTCGCGCCAGGCGTTGTCGCGCGGATCGAGTGGGCCTAGCGGTTCGGCCTGCCGCGGCCCAACGATGCGCGTGGTGGTCATCCGAACCGGCTTTCCAGTGCGCCGAAGGCTGCGAACAGCGACAGGGCAGCACCACCCTTGGGTCGGCCGGGGCGCGCGGTGCCGTTCCAGGCATAGGTGTCGACATGCGCCCAGGGCACGGCCTTGGGCACGAATCGTTCGAGGAATAGCGCGCCGACGATGGCACCTGCGAAGCCGCCTTCGGCATTGTTGTTGAGGTCCGCGATGTCGGAGCGGAACATGCGTTTGTAGGGCTGCCAGAGTGGCAGGCGCCAGAGAGGATCCTCGGCAGCGGTGCCCGCGACGAGCAGGCCTTCGGCCAGGGGATCGTCGTTGGCGAACATGGCCGGAACGTCGGGGCCGAGCGCAACGCGGGCGGCACCTGTGAGGGTCGCGAAGTCGAGGATGAGGGCAGGCTGTGCCTCGGCGGCGAGCGCGAGTGCGTCGGCCAGGATCAGACGCCCTTCCGCATCGGTGTTGCCGATTTCGACCGACAGGCCCTTGCGGGTGGCGATGACATCACCGGGGCGGATCGCGTCGCCCGAGACGGCATTGTCGACCGCGGCGACGATGAGCTTCAGGCGGACCTTCAGGCGACGGGCAACGACGAGGCGTGCCAACGCGATGGCATGGGCGGCGCCGCCCATGTCCTTCTTCATCAGCGCCATGGAATTGCCGGGCTTCAGGTTGAGGCCGCCGGTGTCGAAGCAGACGCCCTTGCCGACGATGGCGACGAGCGGATGCTGCGGGTCGCCCCAGTCCATCGAGATGATGCGCGGCCGGCGTGGGGAGGCGCGGCCGACAGCGTGGATGGCCGGGAAATTCTGGTCAAGAAGCGCCTCTCCGGTGACGACCTGGACCTTGCTGCCGACATGGTCGGCAAGCGCGCGAACGGCGGCCTCGACCTCGCCTGGGCCCATGTCCTCGGCCGGGGTGTCGATCATGTCGCGCAGGGCTGCGGCGGCCTCGGCCTCGGCCAGGGCGCGATCGATGGCGGCCGGATCCTGCACCAGAAGCTGGCGGGGGCCGCGGCTGTCGTCGGGCTTGCGGTAGCGGGTGAAGCGGTGCTGGGCCATCAGCCAGCCATGCAGGGCATGCGGCGGGACGCTGCCTTCGATGCGGTAGCGGCCTTCGGGAAGCTGGGCGGCGGCGGCGGCAAGGCTCCAGCGGCCCGGGGAACGGGCCTCGCCCAGGCCGACGGCGAGCGACCAGTCGCGGCTGTTGCCGCCGGGGAGGAACAGCGCGCTATCGGCGCGGGCGCGGAAGCCAGCGGCGGCGACGGCAGTTCGGCCGAGTTCGCTGAGGC
>JBKDAC010000298.1:0-2983 GCA_046316515.1 Sandaracinobacter sp.
GGCCTGCACACCGCGCAGCAGGATTCGACCCCGATGCTGCTGCTGGTGGGCCAGGTGGGCGAGGACATGATCGGGCGCGAGGCTTTCCAAGAAGTGGATTACGGCCAGATGTTCGGCGGAATCGCCAAGCGGGTGATCACCCTGCGCGAGCCGGATCGCGTGGCCGAGCAGATGGCCTCTTCCCTGGCAGCCACGCTGTCGGGTCGGCCGGGGCCCGTGGTTGTGGTGCTGCCCGATGATCGGCTCGCCGTCGCGGCGGGCGGGAATGCTTTGGCGCCCGCGCGCCCGGCCGCACCCGCGCCAGCGCCGGAAGCCATAGCCGAGATTGCCGGGCTGCTGGCCCGCGCGGAGCGGCCGGTGCTGATGCTGGGCGGCCCGCGCTGGACCGCAGACGACAGCGCGGCGGCCGAAGCGCTTGCCGTCAGGTTGGGGCTGCCCGTCGTGACCAGCTGGCGGCGGAAGGACCGGTTCGACAACGCCCATCCGCACTATGCCGGCGAACTGGGGCTGGGCGCCAATCCCGCGCTGCTGTCCGCGCTGAAGTCGGCCGACCTGCTGGTGGTGGTGGGCGCCCGGCTGACGGAAAATGCGACCCAGGGCTATGCCCTGATCAACCAAGGCTTTGCGGCCGAACGGCTGGTGCATGTCTGCGCCGACCCCGAGGCGCTGGGCCGGACCTGGCAGCCCCGGCTTGCCGTGCAGGCAGCAACCGAGCCGACGCTGCGGGCACTGGGCACGCTGCCGCCGCAGCCGCGCGAGGCCTGGGTGGCAGAGCTGTCCGCGCTTCATCGGGCCTGGACCGCGCCGACGACCGTGCGGGCAGGCGTGAACCCGGCGGAGGTGGTCCGCACCCTGTCGACCACGCTTCCAGCGGACACCATCTATTGCAACGGGGCCGGCAATTTCGCGGCCTGGCTGCACCGGTTCCACCTGCACCGGCGCCCCCATACCCAGCTTGCCCCGACATCCGGCGCAATGGGCTATGGCGTGCCGGCGGGGATTGCCGCCGCGCTGATACACCCCGATCGGCAGGTGGTGGTGATGGCGGGCGACGGCGATTTCCTGATGGCGGCCGGGGAACTGGCAACCGTGGCGCACGAAGGCGCAACCCCGCTGTTCGTGGTGATGGACAATGGCCAATATGGCACCATCCGCATGCACCAGGCGCGGGATTTTCCGGGGCGGCCCAGCGCGACCCGGCTGACCAATCCGGACTTCGCCCACCTCGCCTGGAGCTTCGGCCTGCACGGCGAGACCGTGCGGACGACGGCGGAATTCGCCCCCGCGCTGGAGCGTTGCCGGGGCAAGGCCGCGCTGATCCATGTGCTGGTGGATCCGGACGAGAGTTCGCCCGGCAAGCGATTGCAGGCGGGGCAGTGAGCCTGCTCGACGGGGAGCGCGCCGCGCTCGGCATGATCGACCCGGCGCGCCTGTTGGCGCAGGTAGAGGCCTGGTGCCCGGTCAACAGCGGCAGCCGCAACCTCGCCGGGTTGGAGGCGACCGCCGCCCTGCTGGCCGCGGCCTTTGCGCCGCTGGGCGAGGTGCAATTCCGCGACCCCGCGCCCACCGACCAGATACTGCCGACGGGGGAGGTCGTGTCCCTCGTCCATGGCCGCAACCTCCATCTGGTGGTGCGCCCCCAGGCGCCCACGCGGGTGCTGCTGACCGGCCATTACGACACGGTCTTCCCCGCCGACCACCCGTTCCAGTCCCTCACCTGGCGCGAGCCCGGAATCCTGAACGGCCCGGGCGTTGCCGACATGAAGGGCGGCATCGCGGTGATGCTGGCTGCCCTCACGGCACTGGAGGCAAGCCCATGGGCGGCTGACCTCGGCTATGAAGTGGTGCTGAACGCCGACGAGGAGGTCTCCTCCCTGGGGTCGGCGCCGCTTCTGCTGGAATGCGCGCGGCGGGTGGATGCGGGCCTCACCTTCGAGCCGGCGCTCCCGGACGGCACATTGGCGGGCGCCAGGCCCGGCAGCGGCAACTTCGCCGTGCATGTGCAGGGGCGCGCCGCGCACGCCGGGCGCGAGCCGGACAAGGGCCGCAATGCCGTGATCGCCGCTGCGGACATGGCCCTGCGGCTGGCTGCGCTGGTGGCCCCAGACCTGAAAGTGAATGTCGCGAAGATCGAGGGCGGCGGCCCGAACAATGTGGTGCCCGACACGGCGGTGCTCAGGGTCAATATGCGGCCGGCGACGCCGCAGGCCGAGGCACGGGCGCTGGCAGCGCTGGACGGCGCGATCGCTGCCGTTGCGGCCGCCCACGAGGTGAAGGCGCACCGGCATGGCAGTTTCGCACGGCCGCCCAAGCCACTGGATGCCAACCAACTGCGCCTGTTCGAGCTGGTGAAGGCGGTGGGCGCCGATCTGGGCCTCCCCATCGGCTGGCGCGATGCCGGCGGCGTGTGCGACGGCAACAACCTGGCCGCAACAGGCCTTGCCGTGGTCGACACGCTGGGCGTGCGCGGTGGCGCGATCCACTCGGCAGACGAATATCTGATCGTCGACAGCCTGAAGGAACGCGCCGAACTGGCGGCCCTGCTGCTGTTGCGGATCGCGCGAAAGGGCTTCAAACGCGCGGCCTGAGGTCTCAGGCGCGCGGCGCGATCTCGGTCCAGGCGCCGCCGATCGCTTCAACCGATCCCAGCGCTTCGGACAGACCCTTTGCATCCCCGGTCAGAAGGCGGTCGCGCAGCAGCGCATAGACCTGGCGCAGAGCCACCGCGACACCGCCGCCGCGCTCCACATCCAGCGTGGCATCCAGGCCGTCGACGATGGCCAGCGCGCGCTCGGTGGCCCCGAGGCGGCGCGCGGAGTTGCCCATGCGCGCCGCGTCTGTCGCCTCGCGCAGCAGGGCCGCAAGCCGCTGATAGAGCATCGCGACAAGCTGGTGCGGAGAGGCTGCCGCCACACGCGCCTCCAGCGAAACGCGCCCATAGCCTGCGAGGGCCGCGCGGGTCTGCTGCGGGGGGCTGGCCGGG
>JBKDAC010000299.1:0-8085 GCA_046316515.1 Sandaracinobacter sp.
CTTTGATCCCCAATCCGTCAACACTGCCGCCATCGACGAACGCCTCGCCAAACTTAGCCCACGCGGGCGGAAAACACCTGGGACCCGATAGGCGCCTGCAGCAACCCACCATGGCCTGCGGCCCTCACCGGATGCTTACGCGCATGGTGTTCATCTATCTGGATCGGCTCGCCTGCCGGATCGCTTGTAACTTCTAGCGCGAGCCTCAGCGGCTCATCTATCGCTTTGGCAACTTGCGCTGCTCGCTTCTCCGCATCCATCAGCCGCGCGGCGAGCGTGTCTCGGTGCATGATGCGCGTCTGAAGGTTGCTGTCCTGCAGTTGGCGCCAGACAGGCCTTGCTGCATAGTATGCGGCTCCGATAGCTAGGAGGCCAGCTAAGAGCGTTTGGAAGTCGTAGATCAAGCATCCGACCTTCGCGGCAACGGCAGTTGCGGAGTTAGAGATGCTTTCCCAACCGTTTACCCCCATGCCCGCGACAATGCTGGATAAGCGTTCTCCGTGCAAGCGATCCGCACATTTGTATCCCTCGGACGCGGTCTATACGACGGCAACTCCAGAACGACCTTCACCAAAGAGGTATCGTTTCGCCTCTCTTGGCCCCTTTGACGGCAGGATAGGCATTTCAGGAAAAGGCGCTAGCGCTAGTGCATCCAGAGCTTCAGTCGGACGGTTGGTCAATGCATTCACGTACACTTCGAGGGCGCAACACCACCCAAAGAACTCTTTAACATCATCGAGAGACACTGGCTGTTCAATCAACCTGACTCTTCCTCTCGCGCTGAGGCTGTAAACACTTGCCTTCAAGGCAAATTCATTACTAGCATCCATGGCCACTACCGCCAAACGATGGACGTAGTGATTTCGGTGGAGACGTAGTCGGTCAAAATACTCTGCTGCATGTAGGACGTGTTTAGCACGCTGGGAATCTGCGTAAGCTTCAGCCGTCGCTTTAACAGCCAAAGCCAACGCTTCCGGGTCGAGATGAAGGGCAGCAATGAAAGCTGAAGGATTTGGGCGTGGCCCCTGCAGCAAGGACCGAAATAATGACTCGATGCGATTCCAGCAACAGATAGAGTTGGTGTAAATTACACAAAAATCATGGAAATCTTTCTGCGACATGGCAGCAGATTAGGCTCGGAAATTCAGCGTGCGCAACATTATTCCTACATTCAAGACCCCACCCGCACCCTGTCCTACACCCGCAAAACCTGCCAGCCTTCCCGCTCGCTCTTTCCCCTGTCGATCCACCCCACAAGGCCCCTGTCCTACAGGCCCCGATCCGTGCAACGCGCGGGCGCGCACCCGCCCCTGAGGGGGCGTGACCTTCCTGACCTTTCGGATCGGAAAATCGGCGCCTGCCAGATGGGAGTCACGCCTTTGCCCGGCTTCTCCTGGGGGAGGCGGCTAGGCCCAGGAACACCAGCACTGCCTGGTTCAGTCGCACCATGTCAGCATCGTCCAGCTGTCCGATCTGTGCGCCGATCTTCGATTTCGGCACCGTGGTAAGCTTGTCCACCATCAGCCGCGAGCGCGCCTTCAGCCCGTTTCGCGCGGTTGGCTCGACTGCCAGCCGGAACAGCGGCGCGTCGGTCGGGTCGGTGGTGAAGGCGCAGATGGTAACCGAGGCGGTTGCGTCGAAGCTGTCGTCCTGCACGATCACGACGGGGCGGGGCTTGCCCGCATAATCATTGCCTCCCGAGACAGTCCAGATCTCGCCCCGCCTCACGAATTGACTCAGTCGGCCCGGTCGGACACGGCGTCGATGAAGGCCTGATCCTCACGGGCCTGCGCGCTGGCGGCGACAGCGGACGACTGGTGATGCGCTGCGGCCCGGAATGCAGCAGACCGCACATCGGGCACCCAGATCTGGATCGGGCGCAATCCTTGGGCGCGCAGACGATCCCGATGCGCCTGCACCTTCACGCGGGACGCTTCAGAGTGTGCCGGTCTGCCCATGCAAGAATCTCCATCAGGGTTACATGTAACCTATCATGGAACCAGTGCGAAGGCCAGCGCCTACCAGCGAGCTCCGCCCTTCTGCTTCTTCTGCTGCTTCTGTGGCGGCGGCGGCGCCTGCTTCGGCTTCTCCGCACCCTTGGGTTTCCGGCCCAGGATGAAGTCGGTGTAGTCGTCCAATGATCCCGAGAATTCCTTGGCGGCGCCCGAATCCACCAGCACCAGCCGGTCGGCAACCAGTTCCAGCATGTGCCGGTCGTGGCTCACCAGAACCACCGCGCCCGAAAAGCTGTTCAGCGCCTGCACCAGCGCCTCACGGGTGTCGACATCCAGGTGGTTGGTCGGTTCGTCCAGGATCAGCAGGTGCGGCGCCTCGCGGGTAATCAGCGCCAGCGCCAGCCGCGCGCGCTCCCCGCCTGACAGCTTGCTCACCTGCTGCGTCGCCCGCGGCCCCGAAAAGCCGAACCGGCCGAGCTGGGCGCGGACGGCCGCTTGCGACGCGCCCTGCATCTGGCGGGTCATATGCTCCAGCGGCGTGTCGTCGCCGTCCAGCTCTTCCACCTGATACTGGGTGAAATAGCCCACCTTCAGCTTGCCGGGCGCGTGCATCTCACCCTGCATCGGCGGCAGTTGCGCCGCCAGCAGGCGGGCGAGCGTGGTCTTGCCGTTCCCGTTCCGCCCCAGCAGCGCCAGCCGGTCGTCCGGGTCCACGCGCAGGTTCAGCCTGGTCAGGATCGGCTTTTCGGCCTCATAGCCCACGGCGGCCATGTCCATGGTAATCAGCGGCGGCTTCATTTCCTCCGGGCTCGGGAAATCAAAGCTCAGCGTCGGGTCTTCCACCAGCGCGGCGATCGGTTGCATCTTCGCCAGCGCCTTCTGGCGGGACTGCGCCTGTTTCGCCGTGCTCGCCCGGGCAGAGTTGCGGGCGATATAGTCCTGCAGCTTCGCCCGCTGCGCATCCTGCGCGGCCTTGGCCGCCGCCAGCTGCGCCAGCCGCTCGGCCCGTTGGCGCTCGAAACTGTCGTAACCGCCGGAATAGAGCGTGGTCTTGCCCCCTTCCAGGTGCAGGATATTGTCGACCACATTGTTCAGAAGGTCCCGCTCGTGGCTGATAACAATCATCATGGCGGGATAGGATTTCAGGAAATTCTCCAGCCACATGGTGGCTTCGAGATCGAGGTGGTTCGACGGCTCGTCCAGCAGCAGCAGGTCAGGCTCGGAAAACAGCAGGGCGGCCAGCGCAGCCCGCATCTTCCAGCCGCCGGAGTAGCTGGAAAGCGGCCGGTTCTGCATCTCCTCGTCGAAGCCCAGACCCACCAGGATCCGCGCCGCGCGGGAAGGCGCGGCATAGGCATCGATCGCCATCAGCCGCTCGTGAATCTCGCCGAAGCGGTCCATGTCCTCGCAGGTTTCCGATTCCAGCAGCAGCGCCGCGCGCTCGGTGTCGGCCGCCAGCACCAGGTCGATGGGTGTCGTCTCCCCGTCGGGCGCATACTGCGCGATGTAGCCGATCCGCGTGCCCCGCGGCATATCCAGTCGGCCCTCGTCGGGCTCGATGAAGCCCATCATCACCTTCATCAGCGTGGATTTCCCAGCGCCGTTGCGCCCGATCAGCCCGATACGGCTTTTCCCCGGCAGCGCGGCGGTTGCCTTGTCGATGATGGTGCGCCCGCCAAGGCGCACGGTGATGCCGGAGATGTTGAGCATGGTGGCGGCGCGCTTAGCCGATTGTTGCTGCATGTGCGAACGGAAGTTTCAAGGGGCACTACCCCTTGACCCCGGCAGAGCACCGCGTGCCCTGCACCCGCCAAGACTGCTATTTCTTCACAGGCGCACCCGATCCGCCGGACCAAAGCTTGTCTGCAACTGTCCCAGATGCTCGGCTTTCTCCAGATCCTTATTCGAATTGATGCCGCAGGCAGCATTGGCAACAGCTTGGCCGCGCGTCGTGACGCCATCCTCAAGCCCGGTGCCCACGCCAGTCCCAACTGCGCAATCGGCCACTAGTCTCACGCCAGGGGTCTCGACACGATGGCGACTTCCGTTGTGAAACTCCGCACTCCACTCCTCCCGTGGGGCTTTGCCAGGAACCGTCAGCCAGTTCCAAGAGTAAGCCGAATAGTTGGCTGTTGGTTTGCGAGTGCGTTCCACAACAGCGAGAGTGGCTTCGTCCAGCGACTCCGTTGACGCCTGACACGCCGCAGTCGCCACCACCACAACCGCCAAAACACCTGATCGGAGACGCAACGTAAACATGAGGGATCTCCAGACGGACAAACTTGGGAGAAGAGCTAGAGCCCCTTCACCACAGAGCCACCCTTCATCACGAAGTCGACCGTCTTCAGCGCCTTCACATCCGCCTGCGGGTCGCCCGCAACCGCGATCAGGTCTGCGTGGAATCCCGGCCTCAGCGCGCCGATGTCCTTCACGCCCAGCAGGTCCGCGGCGTTGAGCGTCGCGGCGACGATGGCGCTGGTGGGGGTCATGCCGTGCTCGACCATCAGCTCGAACTCGTCGGCGTTGCGGCCGTGCTTGCTCACACCCGCGTCGGTGCCGAAAGCGATCTTCACGCCGGCGGGCACCGCGCGCTCCAGTGCCTTGCCCGTCACCTCGAGGCGCCATTTCACCTTTTCCAGCACCGCCGGCGGATAGGCGTTGGGGTTGGCAGCCAGCCGCTCCTTATAGCCGTTCACCGTGCTCAAGGTCGGCACATAATAGGCGTTCGCCTTGCGGAACAGCTTTAGGGACGTGTCATCCGGCATGGTGCCATGCTCGATGCTGTCGGCGCCGGCCTCCAGCGCGACATTCATGCCCGCCGTGCCGTGCGCGTGCACCGCCACCTTCTTGCCGTGCAGGTGCGCGGTTTCCACCACGGCCTTGGCTTCGTCGATGAACATCTGTTGCCCCAGCCCCGCTCCGATGCGGCTGTTCACCCCGCCCGTCGTGGCGATCTTGATCACGTCCACCCCGCGCCGCACCTGCATCCGGACGGCGTGGCGGCAGGCATCTACACCGTCGCACAGATTCTCCTGACCGATGCTGGCGTGCAGGTCCTCGGCGATGGAGTTGGTTGCGTCCATATGGCCCGAGGTCACCGAAATCGATCGCCCCGCATCCACGATCCGCGGCCCCATCACCCAGCCGGCCTGCACCGCGTCGCGCAGCGCGAGCGTGGCGCCAGTGGCGTCGCCCAGGTTGCGCACCGTGGTGAAGCCGGCGTTCAGCGTCTTCATCCCGTTCCACTGCGCCCTCAGCGCGTGCAGGCCCGGCGACGAAGTCAGCCCCTCCGCAAAGGCCGCCTCTCCGCCGGCATCGGTTTCCAGATGGACATGGCTGTCGATCAGGCCTGGCAGCACAATGCGCGCGCCGAGGTCGATCACGGTGGCGCCTGCGGGCGCCTGCCGGCCCGGCAGAAGGGCGGTGATCCGGCCCTTGTCGATGACGATGGAGGTCGGCCCCAGCGGCGCCCGGCCCGGCTCGGCCAGCACCCGGTCGGCCTGCACCACTGTCACCTGCGCCAGGGCGGGGGCGGCCAGCAGAAGGGCAAGAGTGGCGGCGGCGGGAGCAAGGCGCATGGAAATCCTATCGGTCAGGCGCCAAGCTTAGGACCACCCGACCGGCCCGGCAAGCGCGCAGCTAGAGCCGTACCAGCGTCAGGGCGGCCGGGTCGCAGACCCAGGCGCGGTCGTGTGCCGCGCGGGTGAAGGCGGCATCCACCATGTGCCCCATGCGCCTGCTGGGCCGATGCCAACCCGAACAGCGCCCAACCATTACCCGGGTAGGCAGAAAGCGCCTGCAGGAAGGCAATTTCCGCGCCACGCGCATCCCCCTGCTTCAGCAGGGCCGCGCTCAGCACGGCGGCCTCTCCTGACAGATGGGCAACCCTAGGTCCGCTTCAGGCCATACGCCACTGCATGGACTATTGCTTGGGTGCGCCCGCCGTCACATTCTCTATCCAGCGGTCGGTCAGCACCTTGGGCTCTTCCCGGGCAACCGGCGGCTCGGCGCCGGGGACGAGGCTGGGGTCCAGCTGGCCCGGGTCCGCAGCGGCATCTCCCGCCAGTGCCGGGTCGCCGCCGGCGGTGATGCCATAGGCCTCGGCGTCGGGCTCGGTCCCGAATTCGGCAACTTCCACCTGATCGTTCAGCGGGGTGGGTGCCACGCCCGTCAGCGCCCGGCTCATGAAGGCGGCGAACACCCGCGCGGGCGCCTGCCCGCCGGCGAGCCCCGGCACGGCCTTGCTGTCGTCGCGGCCCATCCACACGCCGGCCACAAGCTCGGGCGTGAAGCCGATAAACCAGCCGTCCTTGTTGGAACTGGTGGTGCCCGTTTTCCCCGCAAGCGGACGGCCGATCTGCGCCGCGCGGCCCGTGCCGGTTTCGACGGCGGCGCGCATCATGTCGGTCATGTAGGCCGCCACGAACGGCGCGACCAGGATCCGGGGGGTATCGGGTTCGCGGTTGTAGAGCGTCCGCCCCGACGCGGTGGTGATCGACTGGATCGCCCAGGGCCGCGCCTCCACGCCGCCGCCGGCAATCCCCGCATAGGCCGCCGTCATCTCCAGAAGCGTTGCCTCGGACGCGCCAAGCGCCATGGCCGGGCGGGTGGAAATCGGGGTGGTGATCCCGAAGCGCCGGGCCATCGCCGCCACGCTTTCGAAGCCGAACTGCTGGCCCAGCCGCACGGCGACCGTGTTCACCGACAGGGCGAAGGCCTGGCGCAGGGTCATGGACCCCAGGAAGCGGCCGTTGCTGTTATTCGGGCTCCACCCGTCGATGCGGATCGGATCGTCGACGACGGTGGTGTCGGGTGTCATCCCTTCTTCCAGCGCGACCAGATAGTCGAAGAGCTTCCAGCTTGAGCCGGGCTGCCGCCGGGCCGTCACCGCCCGGTTGTAGATGCTGGTGGCGTAATCGCGCCCGCCCACCATTGCGGTCACCGCGCCGTCGGCGCGCATTGCGAGGATGCCGACCTGCGTGCCGCCGATCAGCTGTGCCTTGGCCGCCGCCTCGGCCGCTGCCTGGTGGCGCGGGTTCAGGCTGGTCGTCACGTCCAGCGGCTCGGCTGCCTCGTCCGTCAGCGTGTCCAGCTGGGTCAGCACCCAGTCGGTGAAATAGCGGACATCGCCCTGGTCCTTGTCGACCACGAAGCGGACTTTCCCCACGTCGGCACCGGCGGCTTCGGCAGCGGTGATGGCGCCCGAATCCTGCATGGTGCCGATCACGATCTGGGCCCGGCTGCGCGCGCGTTCAGGGTCGGCGGTCGGGGCATAGCGACTGGGCGCCTTCACCAGGCCGGCGATGATCGCGGATTTCTCGAGATCGAGTTCGGTGGCCGAATGGCCGAAGAACTTGCGGCTCGCCGCGTCGATCCCATAGGCCCCGCCCCCAAAATAGACCCGGTTGAGGTAGAGCTCCATGATCTGCTGCTTGGAGTATTTGCGCTCCATCGCGAGCGCCAGCACCGCTTCGCGCGTCTTGCGGCCATAGGTCTGGCGCGCAGTCAGGAACAGGTTACGCGCCAGCTGCTGCGTGATGGTGGAGGCACCCTCCACCGTCTCGCCGGCCTCGAAATTCACCTTGGCCGCGCGCACGATCCCGATCGGGTCCACGCCGGGGTGCCAGTCGAAGCGGCGATCTTCCACCGCCTTCATGGCTTCGATCATTTCGGCCGGGATCTCGGCATAGGGCAACCATCGCCCATAGCTGGGGCCCATCGTCACAAGCTCGGTACCGTCCGCCGCACGGATCACCACGGACTGCCCGACGGGGCTCTTCTTCAGCTCCTCCATCGGCGGGAGGGAGGCCATGCTCAGCGCAACCGCCAGCGCCAGCCCAAATGTCGCCAGCAGCGCCAGCGCCAGCCCCCAGCCGATCAGGGCCGTCAGGAAACGCGCGAAGCCGGAGCGCTTCTTCAGGCGAGGCTGCTTGGGGAGCGGGGCGTTCATCGGGGCGTTCCTGCAATAGGGGTGCAATGTGGCTGCCACAAGGCATCCGCCGGCTGTCCGCCCACGGTTCGCCGCAAGCGCATTCACCGTCTTTACAAACAGGAGAATAGGAGGAACTCTCCGCAAGGGACGGCAACTCGCGGGGAGCAGAGCAATGCGGATCACATCGGGCTGGGGCAG
>JBKDAC010000300.1:0-960 GCA_046316515.1 Sandaracinobacter sp.
AGATCGGACAGCATCGCCTGGACAGCCGCCACCGGCAGGCCGGAGGCGCGAACCACCTCATCCAGCGGCACCCCGCTGACCGACAGCAGGTCCAGCAGTTCGCCCTGGGCGGGTGCCACCCGGGCAGGCGAAACCGGCGCAGACCGCGTTGGCGCCGCCCGTCGCACAGGTGCCGGCGGCCGTGCCACCACCGCAAAGGGGCTCAGCACGCCCATCACATCAGCGGCCTGTTCCACCAGGGTCGCACCCTGCCGGATCAGGCCATTGCCGCCGGTCGAGCGCGGATCGCGCGGATGTCCCGGCACTGCCATCACCTCGCGTCCGACCTCGCCGGCAATCCGCGCCGTGATCAGGCTTCCCGAACCCGGCGCCGCCTCGATCACCACCACGCCACGGGCCACGCCGGCAATCAGCCGGTTACGCCGCGGAAAATGCCGCGCCTGCGGCTCGGTCCCCGGCGGCAGCTCCGACAGCAGAAGCCCCCGCGCGCCGACATCCTCCTGAAGCGCGGCATTTTCGGGCGGATAGCCGACGTCCACACCGCCCGCGATGCAGCCGATCGTGCCGGTCGCCAATGCACCGCGATGCGCCTGTGCATCGATTCCCCGAGCCATGCCGGAAGCAACCACCCAGCCCGCTGCGCCAAGCGCCTGCGCCATTTCCAGCGCAAGGCCCCGTCCGGCCGCGCTTGCATTGCGCGCGCCCACCATTGCCACCACCGGCCGGCGGGCAAACGAAGTGTCGCCCACAGTCAGCAACAGCGGCGGCGGATCGGTCAGCTCGGCCAGAAGCGGCGGATAGTCGGCCTCGCCCAGCAGCAGGTGTCGCGCACCCACCACCTGCGCCGCCTCCATCTCGGCCTCTGCAAGCCCGGCTTCGGCCAGCGGCTTTTCCATTCCGGCAAGGGCCTCGACTGCCGCTTCGCCACTTCCGACTCGGCGGATCAGCTGCCCAAAGCTC
>JBKDAC010000301.1:0-406 GCA_046316515.1 Sandaracinobacter sp.
GCCTTGGATGGGTCGGGCCGAGCGGATCGAGGCGCTGGTCGATCCGCATCTGACCCCACCGGTCGTGGAGGTCAGCTGACATGAGCCGGGCTTACGGAGACCTCGGCGTATCCCCGGGAATTACGTCGCTTGCCATGCTGCGCATCGCCATCCGACGCCTGCATCCGGACACGCTTGCCGTCCGCAGTTGGCGGCATGCGCGCAAGCGCTACTACCGCGAGCCCTTGCAGGCCCATGCCGAAGCACAGGTCCAAGAAATGACCGCCCTGGCCTCTCCGAAGACGGCCAACTGATCTTCCCCAATTCCAACCGATCTGGCCTTGGTCCCCACGCCGGGGCCGGTTCCCATGCAAAGGAGGCCCCTATGGCCGATTATTTCACCCACTTCTCCTGCGTCCTCGAAGTC
>JBKDAC010000302.1:0-1478 GCA_046316515.1 Sandaracinobacter sp.
TTTCGGGACCTTGGGTATGAACTGCTGGAACAGCGGATGGCCGATGGGGTGCCGGTGAAGCCGGGGGCCTTGGAGCTGGTGGCCTGGGCGAAGGGGGCGGGGGTACCGGTGGGGGTGGCGACCTCGACGCGGCGACACCGCGCCCAGCATCATCTGCAACGGGTGGGGTTGCTGAAGCAGCTGGATTTGCTGGTGACGCGCGATGATGTCGTGGACGCGAAGCCCGCGCCGGAGCCTTACCTGACGGCCGCAGGGTTGTTGGGGGTGGCGCCGGAGGCGGCCTTGGCGGCCGAGGATTCGGCCAATGGCGTACGGTCTGCCGCGGCGGCGGGGGTGCCGGTGCTGATGGTGCCCGATCTGTTAGCGCCGACTGACGAGCTGCGGGCGCTGGCGCATGCGGTGGTGCCGGACCTGCATGCTGTACTGGCGGCGCTGACGGGCGGCTGAGGCGCCTTCAGCAGTCGGCGTTGGCGAGGGCTGCGAGGGCCTGTATGTCAAGCAGCTCGATCATGCCATAGCCCATGCGGATGAGGCCCCCGCGCTCGAGTGCGCGGAGGTGGAAGCCGGCGGTGTTGCGGCTGAGGCCGGTTGCGCGGGCGAGTTCGTCCTGCGTGCATTCGAAGTGGCGGGGGACGAGCACACGGAAGAGCCGGTTGCGGTTGCTGCCGAGGCGCAGGAGGGTGGCGGCGATCCGGTTGCGGGAGCTTTCGATCAGCAGGTCAGCGTGGGCGCCTGCCGCATTGATCAAGGGATCGGCAACCCCGCGCGCGATTTCGGCCCAATCCTGTGGATGTTCGGCCAGGCGCGCCTCCAGCGCGCGCATCGGCAGGATTCCGACGACGGATTCGGTCCGGGCCGTGACCGAGCCCAGGCGGGCAACGCCCAGCAACGGGCCCTGCCCCCACCAGCTGCCTGGGAAGCCGAAATAGCCGGTGGCGAGCGTTCCGCCGAGGCCGATCTGGAAGGTGACCTGGCCCTGGCCTAGGCAGAAGAAGCCCCCGTCCTCGTCTCCGGCGAAGCTGAGGCCGGTGCCGGACTGGACGAGACGCCACTGCAGGGTTTTCAGCACCCATTTGCGAAACGCGGGGGTGCAGCCGGAAAGCCAGCCTACCTGGGATATGACGTCTGCGCCGCCAAGCGTGTCGGCACGGTCGAGCAGCTGGGAAAACAACCGATTGTGCATCCGCTTCCCCCCAAGACTCGGCAGACAGTTGACAGGCTTTAACATACCGGCGCGAAATGACAGCCATTTGTCAATCTGGTTTTCGTTATTCCGGCGCATGCGGGGCCTGCGGTCCCTGGACGCACGGGCGGGGTTTCGGGGCGAGGCGCCTGAGAATGAGCGCCACCAGCAGGAGGAAGCGTGATAGTCGGCCCATGCGCGCCTAAACGGCATCCGGCATGCCTGTTCCAAGGCCACGGCAGATAGGCTTGTGCATGGGACGGAATACTGCGATGTAGCGGACACTACATAAGGA
>JBKDAC010000303.1:0-2859 GCA_046316515.1 Sandaracinobacter sp.
ACCTTGCGAATGTCGCAGCAGCCGTCGGGATCATAGCTCCAGCGCAGGCGCTTGGGGTCCTTGGCGTCGAGGCTGGCCTGGTCAGGGTGGAGCCAGCGCACGTCGGTGAGACCGAGGTGGTGGGACAGGTCTTCGGCGTAGCGAAGGGTTTCCGGGAACAGCCAGCCGGTTTCGACGAACAGGATGGGGGTATCGCGGCGGATCTGGGCGGCGAGGTGGAGGAGTATGGCGCTGTCGGCCCCGAAGGAGGAGACGAGCGCCGTTGCACCGAAGGCCGGGTCGGTGAGGGTGTCGGCGAGCGCGTCCAGTGCGCGGCCGCCGTAGCGGTCGTTGAGCGCGCCTGCATGTGCAGGGCCCCAGTGGGGCTCTGCACGCGCGAGGCTCGCGGCTGTCATGCAGCGGTCCCAGGATGGCGCAGCGCCCATGCGGGCTGCGCGGAGTCGGTGCCACGCTGATAGACGAAGGGGAAGCGCGCGAGCGCGGCCTTTGCCACCGCAGGGTCGATCGGCCGTTCAGGCGCCAGCGAGGAGAAGCCGGCGCGGGCCAGGAAGACGAGCTGGTCGACCGTCAGGTCCCCGATGGCGCGAATATCGCCGGTGAAGCCCTGTTCGCGCAGGATGCGGGCCGAGGAGTAGGCCCGGCCGTCGCGCCACTTGGGAAAGCTGAGGCCGATCACGCGGTGGTTGCCGAGACCGCCATGGGCGCGAACATCATCCTCGGGGGCGAGGACGACGTCGGGTTCGGCGCCGGGGGCGGCGCGGTCGTCAATTGCAAACATCTCAACCATAGACCGCTTCCTTGAACGGGGCCGCGCCGAGGCGGCGGTAGGTGTCGAGGAAGCGCTCGCCCGATTCCCGCTTTGCGAGATAGGCTTCGGTGAGCTTTTCCACGGCGTTGACGATTCCAGCCTCGTCGAAGCCGGGGCCCAGTCTCTGGGCGAGGCTGGTGTCTTCCGCGCCCGAGCCGCCCAGCAGCAGCTGGTAATTCTCGGTGCCCTTCCGATCCACGCCCAGCACGCCGATGTGGCCGGCGTGATGGTGGCCGCAGCCGTTGATGCAACCCGAGACCTTGATCTTCAGCTCGCCCAGATTGCTTTCCTTCGGCGCCAGCCGCTGGGCGATCTGCTTGGCGACGGGAATCGAGCGCGCATTGGCAAGTGTGCAGTAATCAAGGCCGGGGCAGGCGATCACATCGGTTGCGCGATCCAGGTTGACGTCGGCGAGGCCGATTTCGACCAGCTTGTCCCAAATTGCCTTCAGGTCTTGCGTGCGGACATGGGGGAGGACCAGGTTCTGGGCGTGGGTGACGCGCACTTCGTCGAAGCTCAGCTGCTCGGCAAGGTCGGCGATCGCCTCCATCTGCTCGGCCGAGGCGTCGCCGGGGATGCCCGACAACGGCTTCAACGAGATGTTGACGATGGAATAGCCCGGCACCTTGTGTTGGGCGACCTGGCGGTCGACCCAGAGGGCAAAGTCGGGATCGGTGCGGTCGATCACGGTCGACAGACCGGTCTCGAAGGCAGGCGGCGCAAAGAAGGCGCGGATCCGGTCGATCTCGGCCTGCGGGGCGTCGAGGCCCAGTGTCTTCACATGGGCAAACTCGGCCTCCACCTGACGCGTGAACTCCTCGGCGCCCAGCTCGTGCACCAGGATCTTGATGCGCGCCTTGTAGATGTTGTCCCGCCGTCCGTAGCGGTTGTACACGCGCAGGATCGCTTCGTTGTAGCTGAGGTAGTCGGCGACCGACAGGAACTCGCGGATGACCGGCGCGATGAAGGGCGTGCGGCCCATGCCGCCGCCGACATAGACGCGGAACCCTGTTTCGCCGGCGGTGTTCTTCACCACCTGCAGCCCGATGTCGTGCAGCTTCATTGCTGCGCGGTCGGTATCGGACGCGATCACCGCGATCTTGAACTTGCGCGGCAGATAGCTGAATTCCGGATGGAAGCTCGACCATTGGCGCAGAAGCTCGGCCCAGATGCGCGGGTCGTCGACCTCGTCGGCGGCAGCAGCGGCATATTGATCCGAGCTGATGTTGCGGATGCAGTTGCCGCTGGTCTGGATGGCGTGCATCTCGACGGTCGCGAGCTCGGCCAGCAGGTCGGGTGCTTCCTCCAGCCGGATCCAATTATACTGGATGTTCTGCCGGGTCGTGAAATGGCCATAGCCGCGGTCATAGCGGCGGGCGATGTGGCCCAGCATCCGCATCTGCGCGCCCGAGAGCGTACCGTAGGGGATGGCGACGCGCAGCATATAGGCGTGGAGCTGGAGATAGAGGCCGTTCTTCAGCCGGAGCGGCTTGAAATGGTCCTCGTCCAGCTCGCCCGACAGGCGGCGGGCCACCTGGTCGCGGAATTCATCGACGCGCGCGTCGATGATGGCCTGGTCGATATGGTCATACTTGTACATCAGCGCCAATCCTGTCCTTCGAGGGCGAGGTCCGCGCGGACGGTCGGGCCATAGGCCCGGATCCGCTCGCGCACCTTCACCGGGCGCCAGCGCCCATCAATCTGTTCTGCGTCGATAAGGGCAAGGTCGCTCACCCGCTCATGGGTGGCTTCCCGTGCCAGGATCGCCTCGCCATCTGCGTCCACCGCGACGGCGGAATCGATCGTCAGGCTCCAGCCCGCGCCGTTCCACCACAACACATCGCCGCGCAGCAGCGCATTCCCTGTCAGAAGCTTCACCATGCCCCTTGCTCCTCAAGCGACGCCACGAAATCGCGCGCCATCACATCTTCGGCATCTGCCAGCGCGGCCACCCGGCCCACCACCAGCACGGCGGGGCTGCGCACGCCCTCGCGGGCGACAACGTCGCCCAGCTCGGCCAGCAGCGTGCGAATCGCACGCGAACCCTCTAG
>JBKDAC010000304.1:0-5807 GCA_046316515.1 Sandaracinobacter sp.
GAGGACGGAATCCTCAATAATCTCAGAGCGATGTTTCCGGCTGCGTGCCTGCTCGGCTGCTCCCGCCGAGCAATCTACCGGCGAATCAATCCGATCGGATCCAACGGAGTTCGCACCATTCTCGACGCATATCGACCGAAATAGCCCGCGTTTAGGAGGGCTCTACGAGCAGGAAGATCTGTAGAGCTCCTTAGTGTTGCATGCCTAAAGACGTCAGGCAGATTGTCTGCACCACAATATCGCACCATAATGTGTGCATGCGGATGATTGGTTATGCGCGCAGTGCGCCGCTCAGTGGGGACCTGGACGGCCAGCGGCAGCGCTTGGCGGCCTCAGGGTGTGAGTTGGTATTCGAAGACCAAGCCGCCGGCTTGCCGGGCAAGCTGCCTGGACTGGAAGCGGCCCTAAGCACCTTACGTCCAGGTGATGTCCTCGTCGTCTGCAGCCTGGATCGCCTTGGCCAATCCGTTCAACGTGGGATCAAAACCATCCTCAACCTGAACCGCCGCAATGTAGGGTTTCGATCATTGCGCGAGGACCTTGATTTGGTCGAGATAGACGATGCATTGCTCTTGCGAGTGTTGGAAGGGCTCAGCAGCGCCGCAAGCCACCTTGAGTTGGAGCGCCGCTATGCTGCGAATGCGGCTCGTGCCGCCAATCAGTCGAAGCCTGGCCGTAAGCACAAGCTGTCTGAGGCGGATGTCGATTGTGCTGTTCAGACTGTGGCCGCTGGCGCGCAGACTGTTGCCGGAATGGCAAAGCTATTGGGTGTTGGCCGGAACACGCTCAGCAGGGCCTTGAACCGCCGGCCCGACTATTTCCGGCTGACCAAAGCCCAGATTGCTGAAGCTGAAAGGTTGGCAGACGAGATCTGCGCGTCTGCAGACCGCATGGCGCAACGGTTGGACAATACGATCGCGAAGATTGATCGCATTATGTCGCCCGAATACATTGCTGAAAGGGAACGGGCCATTCGAGAGGAACTCGAAGCCAGCCCCTTCGAGCTCAATTGGGATGCTTTGAGGGCCATGCGGCAGGCGGAGGGTCCCGCTTAACTCAACCCCGGATTTCATCCAGCGTTTTGGGCTACAAATTGATTGAACAGACTAAGGTGCGCTAGCTGGGTAAGCGCGGTCTGGCGGCCGCGGTTAGGGGTGCAGTCGGAGGCGGCGGCACCGCATGGAATTCGAGCCGACCTTCCACTTCGATAACTTCGGTGACGGACCAATCCGGTAACAGAAGAGCGTTGGGCGCAGCCATAATGGGTCATCTCGTGAAGCCGTACTCCAACGTGAAACCTCGCTATATCGTAACCGTGGTCTGGTGGCCGCCTTGTGCGGAGTGATGATGGCGGGTTGATGGGCTGCTCTGATGGGAGCGGCGATGGATCACGATATCGAGGTTGAGCGGGCGAGCGGTCATATGAGCAGTCATATGAGTGCTCATTCGAGTGGTCGGATCGCGGTGGTTGCTGGCCGTCGTCGGTGGACGGTGGAACAGAAGCTGTCGATGCTGCGGGATGCGTTTGGCGCCGATGGCTCGGTGAGGGCGGCGTGCGAACGGCACGGGATCGGCAGTGGTCAGATCTACACCTGGCGCCGGCAGGCGATGTCTGGCGAGCTGACCGGCCTGAAGCCAGCAGCCTTGCCGGCATTCACCGAGGTGGAGGTGACGCCTGCGTTTGGTGCAGCACCGCCGGCGGCGCCATTGGCGTCGACGTCGACCATGCCGGCCTCTTGCTCGGTGCCGGCTGTGTCCGGCCAGATCGGGATCAGTCTGCCGTCGGGCGTGCGGCTCACCGTGGACGCAGGCGTGGATGCCGATGCGTTGGCGCGGGTGCTTGCCGTCCTCGGCCGATGATCGCGCTGTCGCCTTCAACCCGGATCTATCTCGCCTGTGGTGCCACCGATATGCGCAAGGGCTTCGATGGCTTGGCGGTGCTGGTGCAGCAGGTGCTGGCCGAGCAGCCGTATTCCGGCGCGCTGTTCGCGTTCCGGGGCAAGCGCGGCGATCTGGTCAAGCTCATCTGGTGGGATGGCCAGGGCCTGTGCCTGTTCTCCAAGCGCATGGACCGGGGCCGGTTCGTCTGGCCAGTGACCCAGACAGGCAAGGTGAGCCTGTCATCGGCGCAGCTTTCGATGCTGCTGGAAGGTATCGACTGGCGCCGGCCTGAGCGCACCGCGATGCCGCTACTGGCTGGATGACCGCAGCATCCTTGCGCTGATCTATGCATTGATTCCAATGCATTTTCCTGGCCCCAGAGGCCCGATTCTGCTAGTCATCCTGCGTGTCGGATGATGCCGCCTCGATTGCCCGCAAGGATGCCCGGATCGCCGAGCTGGAAGCGGCATTGGCCGCGCGCGACACGCTGATCGAGACGCTCCGGTTCCAGCTGGCGCAGCTGAAGCGGGCAACGTTCGGCCAGTCCTCGGAGAAGCTTTCCCGCCAGATCGAGCAGCTCGAGCTGACCCTTGAGGAGCTGGAGGGCGAAGCCGAGGTTGCCGACGCATGGAAGATCGAAGCTGCTGTCACGGCAGACCGCTCTTCGCCGGTTCGCGCATTGCCAGACCATCTGCCGCGCATCGAGCGCCGCATCGAGCCCGACGTTGGCAGTTGCACCTGTCCGGCCTGTGGCGGCGCACTCCGCCCCCTTGGACACGACCAGGACGAGATGCTCGATGTCGCCCCCGTGCAGTGGCGCGTCGTTCGTACCATCCGCCCCAAGTACAGCTGCCGGTCCTGCGAGAAGGTCGTGCAGGCACCCGCCCCGGCGAAGGCCATAGCCCGCGGTCGGGCGACGTTCGCCACGCTCGCCCATGTGGTCGTGCACAAGTTCGACCACCACCTGCCACTCTACCGCCAAGCCGAGATGATGGCCGCGCAAGGCATCGATATCGACCGCGCCACCCTTGCCGGTTGGGCCGGACAGGCAGCACATCTGCTCGATCCCATCGTCAGCCGCATCCGCCAGGAAGGCCTAAAAGCATCGAAGCTCCATGCTGACGATACACCTGTCCCCATGCTGGTTCCTGGCCCGCGCGCCAAAGGCGCGCAGTCTCATGGGTTCAGCTCGGCTCCGCCGAGCGGCGGGAAGACCGCACAGGCCCGGCTCTGGGCCTATGTCGTCGATGACCGGGCATCGGGCGCCACCAGCCCGCCGCTGGTCTGGTACAGGTTCACGCCCGATCGCAGCGGCACCCATCCGCAGACAGAGCTGAAGACGTTTGCGGGCCTGTTGCAGGCTGACGCCTATGCCGGGTTCGACAAGCTCTACCAGGGCAACCGCATCAGCGAGGTCGCCTGCTGGGCCCATGTCCGGCGGAAGATCTTCGAGAACCACGCCACCAGCCCAACACCGCTCACCAAAGACCTGCTCGACCGCATCGCCGGTCTCTACAGGATCGAAGACGCCATCCGCGGAGAGCCGCCAGATCGACGTCGCGCCGTCCGCGAGGAACAGAGCAAGCCTCAGGTCGAGATGCTGCGCCTTGCTATCGACGACGCACTGCGCCGCCTGTCGCCCAAGTCCAGCATGGCAAAGGCGCTCGCCTATGGTCGCAAGCGATGGGACGCGCTCAGCCGCTTCCTCGATGACGGCCGCGCCGAGATCGACAACAACATCGCCGAGCGTGCGATCCGCGCCATCGC
Source organism: Sandaracinobacter sp. (assembly GCA_046316515.1). Taxonomy (GTDB): domain Bacteria; phylum Pseudomonadota; class Alphaproteobacteria; order Sphingomonadales; family Sphingomonadaceae; genus Sandaracinobacteroides. Next base: position 3,649 of record JBKDAC010000304.1, read on the forward strand.
CATCGGCCGCAAGAACTGGCTGTTCGCCGGATCACGCACCGGCGGCGAACGGGCCGCCGCCCTCTACACCGTCATCGAGACCGCCAAGCTCAACGGCCTCGAACCCCAAGCCTACATCGCCGACGTCATCGAGAAGATCGCCCAAGGCTGGCCAGCATCGCGATGGGACGAGCTCATGCCCTGGAACTGGACAGCCACGGTTGTTCCCGCCAGCATGGCGGCATGACCGATCAGATCGTCCGGCTGCACATCACCCTTGAAGACATCGAGCCCGCTATCTGGCGCCGCGTCGAGCTACCGCTCGCCAACAGCCTGAAGACCCTGCACCTCGCCATCCAAGCCGCGATGCTGTTCGAGAACTGCCACATGTTCCGCTTCGATGTCGGTGATGCCAGCTACGGCATCCCGATGAAGGACGACTGGATGGACCCGCCAACGCGCGATGCCGGCAACATCCGCCTGGCCAAGCTCGTCGAACGCGGCATCACCTCGATACGTTACACCTATGACTTCGGCGACGACTGGGGACACCGCGTTGAGATCGAGGGCGTCTTCACTGCCGATCCCGAGCGGGAATATCCAAGGTTCGTCGATGGCGAACGCCGGGCACCACCAGAGGATGTCGGTGGCTTGCCGGGCTTTGAAGGGTTCCTCGACGCCATGACCAAGCCGCGTCACCCGAACCGCAAAGCCATGCTGGAGTGGTACGGTCGACCATTCGACCCGCTCGACATCAGCGCCGACGACATCAACGCTCGCATGGCCAAGCTCGCCAAACGCCGTGCGCTCGGCAAAGCCGCCCACCCGCACGCCAAATCCGTCAACCACCAATAACCGGCGGCCTTCAGACCACGCTTACGCTATATCCTCGTTCTTAAGTTCAGCCTTGCTGCTGTCGGTAGCGGTTTGGCAAGCAATGGAAAGGGCAGGAGGATAAGACGTTGAATCCAGGAATGGATACAGTTCACTACGACAAAGCTAAGCGACCTGGGGCTATCCGCCGACCCTCGATAGGGCTGATGCGAAGGCGCCTAGCGCCTCTTCGATCTCTGGGTCTTTGGTAAACCTTCCAGCGCTAACACGGACCGTTGAATCGCACAGGTCGGGCGTAAGTCCGATTGCTCGAAGCACGTGGCTGGGCTCAGGAATTCCCGACGTGCAGGCCGACCCCCTGGCCACTGCCACATTAGGCTGCAGCTGTGCGATGAGCTGATCGGCGTGCAGTCCCGGGAACGTGACGCTGCTCGCGCCGGGGTGGCGGGGAGCAGCGGCTCCGTTTACCCATGCTCCTGGCCACAGCCTTAGCAGTCCGGCTTCGAGCATGCCACTTCGTGCACGCCACGCGTCTACCTCAGCTTTGCCTGGCAGCTCCCTGCAAGCAACCCCGAATGCGACGCAAAGCGGCGTCGGCAGAGTGCCCGGCCTCAGCCCATCTTCTTGTTCACCCCCGTGCGTGAGGGGCTGGAGTCTGTGGCGGACCCCGCGACGGACATAAAGGGCGCCGACACCTTTTGGGCCTCCCATTTTGTGGGCAGATAAGCTCATGAGATCTGCTCCGAGCGCAAGGACGTCAATGGGCATCCAACTAAGTGCTTGGGCCGCATCGACGTGCAGAAGTACGCCTTCTCGAGCGCATGATGCTGCGGCCCGCTGCACAGGCTGGACCGTCCCAATCTCGTTGTTCACGAGCATCAGAGAGACGAGCAATGTTTCTTCGTTAACAACGCTGTCCAGCTCTTCAACATCGACGACGCCGTCCGGCGTGGCACCGACCTTGATCACTTCGTAGCCCCGGCGAGCGAGCTCCCTCGCAGGCCCGATAACCGCCTTGTGCTCGATTGCTCCGATAACGATCCGGCGCCTCTGCGTCTTTGGCTCGCTCAATCCAAGGATCGCGAGGTTGTTTGCCTCGGTCGCACCCGACGTGAAAACAATCTCGTCAGCATCAGCGCCGAGCGCGTCGGCAACGCTTTGTCGGGCGTGTTCGATGGCATCACCGGCGGCCCAACCGAAAGCGTGCTCCGATGCGTGGGGGTTTGCGAAGTGTCCCCCGTCAGCACCAATGGCACAGAGTTGAGGTTGTGATTTGAGGAGGGTTGGGGCTTCGTCGTAGTGACGAAGGAACGAAGATGAAGCCCCAACCCTCCGTGAAAAAATCG
>JBKDAC010000305.1:0-4000 GCA_046316515.1 Sandaracinobacter sp.
AGATTCTCGGCGGCGCGCTCCGTGTCGCTCTGCGCCGCCATCCGGCTGAGTATGGTGACGCCCTCCAAAAGCCTTGCGACATTGGGGCCGAACAGGCGCTTGATGTCCTCGGGCGTCGCGACCGTATCCTCAATGGTGTCGTGCAGGATGCCGGTCGCGATGGTCTCGTCGTCCAGCCGCAGGTCGGTGAGGATGCCGGCCACCTCGATTGGGTGCGAGAAATAAGGGTCGCCCGACGCGCGCAGCTGGCTCCCGTGCGCCTTCATCGAAAACACATAGGCGCGGTTGAGGAGATCCTCATCCGCATCCGGGTCGTAGGACTTGACCCGCTCCACGAGTTCATACTGGCGCAGCATTCGGGGCAGTATGTAGGAAGGGCGCGGGAATTACAGAAGGATTTTTGTTGGAGGCGGTTCACTCCGCGCGGCGACGGGCCATCTGGAGGGTCGCGGCACCGACAAGCACAAGCGTGGTCAAGCGCAGCCACAGGGACACGGCCGCCCTCAATTCAGGCCGGGCATCCAGCCAGTGCATGAGGTGCCCGGTACCCAAGGCGGCGGAAACACAGATAATGGCACCGACGACGATCGCGAAAACAGCCGCAATTGTTTTCATTTGCCACAGCCCTAAACTGCAATCACTCTGACAGTTTATTGGCGGCAAGCGACAGTCTCAAGCGGTTTTCCATGACGACAGACGCGCGATGATAACGGGTCTATCGCCGGTAGACCTCCCGCCGGTTGCCCTGGCGGGCGACGGTGATCGGCCTTACGCTGCCGTCGAGGTCGAACAGCGTGGCGGGGCAATGCAACTCTTGATGGTTAGAAAAAATGCGTATAGAGTCTGCGCATATAATATATAGTGCCATACGCAGGCATGGAGCGGGATGATGCAACGGCAGGCGACCAATGTTTCCTTGCCCGAAGCGCTGATCCGCGAGGCGCGCGGCCTGGAGATCAACGTTTCGCGGGCTTGTGAAGAGGGGCTGCGAGCGCGGGTGGCCCAGGTGCGGCGGGCGCGGTGGCTGGCGGAGAACCAGGCGGCGCTGGAGAGTTCCAATGCCTGGGTCGAGGCGCAGGGGTTGCCGCTGGCCTCCAAACGGCGCTTCTGATGGCGCGCTTCGATCTGTTTGCCCGGGCCGACAGTGGGCTTGGCTATCTGCTCGACTGTCAGGCCGATCTGCTTGCCCACCTGAACACGCGGCTGGTGGTGCCGGTGCTGCCCGTTGACGACGCGCCGAAGCCGGCCAGGGGGCTGAACCCGCTGTTCGAGATCGACGGCACAGCGCATGTGATGGTAACGCAGTTCGCAGCTGCCGTGCTGGTGACGGAACTTGGGGGGCGGGTGGTTTCGCTGGCGGAGCGGGATACGGAGATCGGAAGTGCGCTGGATCTGCTGATCTCGGGGGTTTGAGTGGGGCGGCTGCCCCCAGAGCTGTGGTGCTATCGCCGATAGATCTCCCGCCGGTTGCCAAGGCGGATGACGGTGATCAGCATCACGCCGTCGTCGAGGTCGGCGATGATGCGCCAGTCGCCGACGCGGTATTTCCAGATATCGCCGAGCTCCTTGCCACGGAGCGCCTCGCCGAGGCTTCGGGGGTCTTCCAGCGGGGCCAACCGATCGCGCAGGTAGGTGAGGATGCGGCGGGCGACCTGCGGGTCGAGTTTGCGGAGTTGTTTGGCGGCGCTGTCGGAGACCTCAATCCGCCAGGCCATGTTCGGCCAGCAGGGTGGTCAGGGGGATGCGGGCTTCGGTGCCGGCGCGGATGCGGGCGCGGATTTCGGCGGACAGGTGGGCGTCTTCCAGGTCGTCGATATGTTCGACGATGGCTTCTGTTGCGTAGAAGGTCTTTGAGCGGCCCGTCAGCGCGGCGAGCGCTGAGAGACGGTCTTCAACGTCTGCGGGGAGGCGGAGGGAGATGGGCATGTCGGATATATAGCGTTGCGATACGTGTATCGCAACGGCGGCCGGCGGCTGAGCCGCCGAGTCCGCTGGGCAGAGATGAGAAAGAAGGAAGACTGCGCGGCGGAGCCGCGCCGTCGGACATGCGAAAAAGGCAGCCCTGTTGGGGGCTGCCCTTTTCCATGCCGGCCGAACGCTTCGGCGAGTCCGCTGGCCTTCTGAAAAGCGCTTCGCGATTTGCCTCCCGGCTGCTGCCGCCTTGGCTATTCGTAGTCCGGCCCCAGATTCTGGTTCCGCGGCGGCGCGGCGGCCGTCAGGCGGAGGGCTTCGGCGGCGGCGGCGAGGCTGCCGACTTCGTCTGCCACATCGTCTTCATCGATGCGGACCTTCTGCAGATCGAGGATGATCTTTTCCTGCAGCGCATCGGGGATGACGGTTGCGTCGGCGATTTCGCGGAGTGCGACGACGGGGTTCTTGTCGCGGTCGCGGTCGATGGTCAGCTCGGCGCCGCCGGAGATCTGGCGGGCGCGCTGGCCGGCGAGCAGGACGAGCTCGAAGCGGTTGGGCACCTTTTCGATGCAGTCTTCAACGGTGACGCGTGCCATCAAGGGCCTCTTCGTATCTGGAATGCGGGCAGGAGCGCGGCCTTAGAGGGGTGGGCGCGTTCGGTCAAGGATTCGGTTGACCTTGGGGAGGTGTGGCGCTAGGGGGCCCGCTTCGCATTCGGCCCCGCACGCCTGGTGAAGCGGTGGCCCGGTTGCCTTGTCGGCAATCGCGCGGGTCCAGGCTTCCTTTCCACGGAAAGGCGTCACCCGGCAATGGTGCCGGGGACAGCGAAGGATGGATTATGTCGAAGCGCACCAGCGCCAAGTATAAGCTTGACCGCCGCATGGGCGAGAATGTGTGGGGCCGTCCCAAGAGCCCCATCAACCGCCGCGAATATGGCCCCGGCCAGCACGGCCAGCGCCGCAAGAGCAAGATGTCGGACTTCGGCATCCAGCTGCGCGCCAAGCAGAAGCTGAAGGGTTATTACGGCTACGTCACCGAAAAGCAGTTCCGCAAGGTCTATGCCGAAGCGGTACGCATGAAGGGCGACACCAGCCAGAACCTGATCGGCCTGCTGGAGCGTCGGTTGCAGAGCGTTGTCTATCGTGCCAAGTTCGCACCGACCCCGTTCGCCGCCCGCCAGCTGGTGAACCATGGCCACATCCTGGTGAACGGCCGCAAGTGCAACATCGCCAGCGCGCTGGTGAAGCCGGGTGACGTGATCGAGCTGGGCTCGAAGGGCCGCGAGATGGCGCTGGTGCTGGAAGCGATCCAGTCGAGCGAGCGGGACGTTCCGGAATATGTGTCGGTCGACGGCACCAAGGCCACCTATGTCCGCGTGCCGACGCTGGACGAGGTGCCTTATCCGGTGAAGATGGAACCGAATTTGGTGGTCGAGTTTTACAGCAGGTAAGCGGCTGCGGCATGGAGGAGGATTGCGCAGCAATCGTCCGAAGGTCCGCAGACTCGCGTCCTGCTTGGCCGGCATGGAAAGAGGCAGCCCCCCCACAGGGCTGCCTCTTTCGCATGTCCGACAGCGCGGCTTGGCCGCGCTCTTTCTTCCTTTTCTTCACCCGAGTTTTCCCAGATTTCGCACTGACTCGCGCACGCGCGCGATCCGGCCGGGCTCTGCGGGTTCCCCGCAGGCCGGCTTACCGTGCTGCGAACACCCCCAGCGGCACCACGCAGCTGAAGCTGAACGTGCCGCGCGCGTAACCGGCCGCCGTGTCCGGCACCGCTGCCATCCGCTTCACGCCTTCGGCGCAGACCGTCAGCGTGACCCCCAGCGCCGCGCGTTCGGCCTGGGCGGCGAGCCCGATCTCCGGACCGGCGAGGACAGAGGCTGTCGCGACGGTCACGCGGGCGGCATCGAGCGCGGCGAGCGCTGTGCCGAAGTCGGGCGGGGACCCGTCCGACAGGCCGAAGACAAGGCCACGGACCGCGGCCTCTGCGGTCCCGATCACGTCGCGGATTTCGCGGTCGTGAGGGCCCTGCAGCAGAGGCCCGAGCGTGGTGCAGCCTGCAAGAACAGCGAAGAGAGGAAGGTGAATAG
>JBKDAC010000306.1:0-4569 GCA_046316515.1 Sandaracinobacter sp.
CGCTCATGCGGCCCAAGGTCACGATAGAAAATGATGATGGAAGATTTCTCGCCCTTGCGGACTTGTGCGCCCTTCTCTTGCCATTGACGATATGTGCCCCAGAGGCCATGATCGAACTGTTGGCAATATGCCGATGCCCAAAGGGCGACGGTATTGACGCCGCGATATGCGTTCTTGCTTTCGACATTGGTGGGACGCTCGATTGATCCGCCTGCACGATGCCATGGCATTTGCGGATGCTCGGCACCGGCTTCGATTGAGGCAATAATTTGATCGGTGATTGCTCCGTAAACGTCGAAGCGTTCTTTTGATGAAGTGGTCATGTCCTGATCTCCTTTCGCTGTATCCTGAGGACGCGAAGGGAACAGGCTGGGGGAAAGTCGGACTGTCAGCCGATAGGCGAAACGGGCAACACGGGAGCGCAGCGAATGGATCGGGCCGCCCGTTGACGGGACGACGACCACAGCCACATTCGCGGATGAAACTCAGGGTGCAGGGAAAGGAGCCGATGCCATGTCCGGTTCAGGGCGCGATGCTGGATTCCAGTTCATCGAATGCGGCCACCAAGTCATTTCGTATAGCGTAGAAATCTCGATGTTTTAGCCTGCGGGTAGCTGCGCCAGACTTCTGACTGCGAGGATGCGCTGTCGTCGATTCCAGCCGCAAATTATGGAGCCGAAGGAAGCATGGCATCAACTGAGGCAAATGAGGTAAGAGCGTTACATCCTTCAGGGCAGCGCCATAGTTTGGGCGTTGTTTGTTTGGTTTCAAACGCGCGTAGATGTGAGAAAAAACTTCATCGCACCAGCTATCAAGCTGGACGAGAAATGCATCGATGTTTGACTCGCGATTCCTCTTAAGGAACATCGTCATTCGCTCGGCGTGACCGTGCGCGGAACCGAAAAACGCTTTCCAGTCATAAGTAGTCTGATTCCGTTTCAGGATATATGCCAGAATCTCATTGATGCGACTGCTTGGTTGACCAACGGAGCGAATGATACGGGCGGCCTTCAAGCTATGCTTAGCGGTTGTTTCAACATCGCCATATGGCTTCGCCAATTTAAGACTGCCGTCGATCAGTCTCCCTGCGGCAATGCGGGCAACTTCGGACTTAGCGCTCCTCATTTGGCGATTGACGAAGTCGGCGTAGGTTGCTGCGCCGAAGAGGTCAGGCGTTAGTTCACGAAACGCGCACTTTTCGATCCACCAATCTTTCTCATCTGAGAGGAGGCCATCGTATTCCGCGAAAGTGATGGACCGGGCGCTCAATGACCAGCCGATGAGAGCTTCCTTGTAGCTGGGCTGCAATTGAATCAGGCCCGCTTTGGGGCGCAGCAAACGATCCGCACAAACTTTGCCCAAAGAGGCCGTGACAGTTGGAGGACATTTGCCCAGACATGATCGGAGCAATTGGGCATTCACGGCATGATAAAGCTCGTTCGTCGATACAAAGTCCTCGATCTTTTTGGCCAGAACATCGGGAATCTTGTTATAGGCGTTGATGTAGCGCGAAATTGCGAGTGCATGTTCCGGGTGCCGATGCAACACGTTCATCAACCGCGTGTTGAGCCTGTGCGCAGGCTCGGCATGGGCCAAAAGGTATTTGAACCGCGTTACACTTTCTGAATGGACTCTGCCGTTGCGAGTCAACTCCAAAAGTCGGGAGACAAGTTTCTCCTGATTGACGGCTGGCTTGATGGAGGGCTCGGGCGGGCGGCTGACTGATTTAACTTCGTCACGCGCATCGGCGATCTTTCGAATATTGATTTTGGCCGTTTGCGGAAAAAGACCGATTTCCTTGGAAGCTATGTCCAGCGCAATGAGTTTGCGCCGCAATTCATCCTCGCTTTTCGCCAGAATCTTGATGTCATCGACATAGCGGAGATAAACGGTTTTTCTGCCTTGCTCCCCAGCCGCGTCGATATGCTGTAGAACTGCTTCGGAGAGCATCCCTGACGCCAGCGGACCCTGCGGAATTCCGTGTTCGTGGTAGATGTTTTCCTGACCGTTGCTCCAAGTACTTGATGTCCAAACTTTAAGACAACGAAGCAGGAAATCGACCGTATCCTCGTCTATACCGAGTGCGACGAGGAAATGTCGCAGCACATGATGGTCGATGGAATCGTAGAATGCAGCCAAGTCAAAATTGGCAACGTAGTGGTGGCCATCGTTGAACGCCTGTTCAATCCTGCTTCCGAACTTCCGATAGCTCCGTTGCCATTGACGGTAAAAAAACGGCGATGATTTTCCGGCATACAAGTGTGCAAAGACGCGCTTTTCGTAGCGCTGGCGAGTCTTCCGTTTTAGATTATCCGCGATCAGATTGACACATGCCTGATAGACGATCTGATCTTCGACCGTGAGCAATGTGATCGGACGTAGTGTGCCTGACGCCTTCGGCAGTAGAAGTTTGGTGGCGTGGGAAACCTGATAGCGATCTCTTAACGCCTCATCACGAATCCATTTGAGGTGGGTGTCGGATGCAATTGCAAAAGCGTCGTATGAGTCGCGGAAATATGATTTGTATTGTGCATCTGGATTGGACATCACCCAGCGGTAGGCACGTCGCAAGTTATTCAGATTAAATACGGCTTCAAGGTCACTCACGGATTAAGAGCGCCTGTCATCGCCCCGCAGCGCGAGGCTAGCTGCTTGCGGGTTGTAGATATAATCCGTGATTGTGCCGTCCTTAATGCGCTCCACGGCGTCATCGACGACGAAGCGTGGCACGAGAAACCACTCGCGCGGGATCACAGGATTGCCAAAACGATCCTTTATCTCGATATCAAGCCGCGCGGGATCAAATATCCGATGGATCAGGTTTTCGAGCTTGGCGCGGTTTATGTTGTAGAGCGTGTAAGTCGCTACGATTTCAACATCGGCCATCAAAAATGTCGGGTCGATCTTCGCATTTCCGATGCGACGTTCAACGTCGCCGCCCGTTACGCCGATCTTGTGAAGAACGTCGCGGTTCGCTGCGACCACGGGATGATCCGATTTGCTTCGCAGCACATAGATCGTGCCGCTTGCGGAATCCACTTCATCGAGCTGTCCAGAAAACGGTGTTCGCTCCTCGCGGACGAATAGCGGCCCCGCTTCGTGATCGGAGATGCGCCGCCCCGCCTCGTCCTTATGCAAGGCGCGCTGCAATGAGCGCATGAGCATATTGCTCTCGGTGCCGTTGTCGAAGATCACCCGCAAACGGGCATCGGTGCGCCCCTGCGCATTCACGTAAATCTCGTCCATGTCTGCGACATAGGCTTTTTGACCGCCGACAATGAACCACGCGCCGGGGCGTATTTCCGCCTTCAATTCAAATTCGCGCGATTTTCTGATCCCGCTTTCAAGCTCGCGCTGCACTTGATCGAACATTGGTTTGAACGTGGCAAAATCCTCGCACTTGTCGCGGTTAGCAATTTCCTCGGCGGCGCGTTTTTCCTCAGCCGTGCGGACATGGCGAAGATCGGTAATTTCGGATGTGCCGATTGCATCCTCAAGCTCAGCCAAGAGCGCATCGGTGTCCATGTCATCATCGGACGCGGGCAACTGCGTATCGACTCCCGCAAGTAATCCCTGATGATCGAGCGGTTCGATCAAACTCCGGCAATCGTCCTGTGCGCGTAGCTGATCCAAGCGCGTTGCGTATATGCGTTCAAAAATGTCGCGGCTCTCACCGTGACGCGGTGCATGGCCGTGCTTCTCGACAAATCGCTGGATCTCCTCAAATCCAGCGATGATGCGTTCCTCACGCGGGCCGCGCCCGACTTTTTTCTCGGGCGGTGCGAAATCGGCGAGCGTGTCGGCTAGGGCATCAAGATCGAGGTCATCCGTCATACCGGCCCTCTTTCTTGAAACGCATGAAGGCGGCGGCACCTTCGGCAAGCCTGCGTTCCCACGCATCCGCCGACGTGATTGATGGTGGACGCTCGCGCTCCTTGATGAAGCGCGCGGCGCGCACGGCAAGTTCTTTCGCATCATCGGGCGAAAGGCTGGTGCGCTTGCTGGCAATAGCAGCGGCAACCTGTTTCAGGCTTTCCTCGCTCATGGTCTTGGCGAGGATCGCGTAGGCTTCCTGAAACGGATTGATGCGGTCGATCAGATCAATGTCGAGTTCTCGAACGTCCATCGCAAACTTTCGCACACCGTCGATCAACGCGGTGTTCGCGCTCGGCTCATCGTTATCTTTCTTGTCATCGCCAAGCGCAATGCGTGCAGCCTGCTGCGTGAGATTGAGGGCAGCGATGGCGTGTTGGCGCACGGCCTCCTGATCTTCCTCATCAAGTTCGGGATATTTGTCTTTGATGATTTTGCCGAGGCGAAGCTGGGTCAACTCTTCGGGAACCATCTCTTCGTCGAAAAGGCCGCGCTCGATTGATGGCTTATCCTGAACGAATGTCGCGATCACCTCGTTCAAATCTTCTTTGCAGATGCGCGCCGCTTCCTTGCTCTTGGGTTCGGTAAGTCCCTTGATCTCGATGTGAAATTGGCCGGTCTGCTCGTTGAATCCGACATTGCACTTGTCGGGCTGATAGCCGTTCTCGCCGTAATCAAAGCCGTCCTGCTTGCTGC
>JBKDAC010000307.1:0-3060 GCA_046316515.1 Sandaracinobacter sp.
TCCGCCCCGCCCCCGGGGCTTGCCGTGTCGGCCACCTTCACGCCGTCGATGATCAGCGTGGTCTGCTCGCCCTCGGCCCCGCGCAGTCGCACGGCGGCAAAACCGCCCGGCCCGCCATTGGCCGAAATGGTCACGCCGGGCTGCAGCCGCAGCACATCGAACAGCAAAGGCGCCTGCAGCCGCTCCAGCTCCCGGGCCGACAGCACCGACACCGACCCACCGAACTGCCCGGCCGTCACAGGCACGCGGGCCGACACCAGGATCGTCTCGTCGACAGCAGCCACAGGTAGCGCTGCCGCAGCAGCGGCAAGCACCGAAAACACAAGGGACATGCAATATTCCTTTCAACACGGTCACGACAAATGTCGCCCGTGCGGAAAGGCGGCGCGCCCGCGACCCAAGGCCCGGCCCGTTGCCCTCTCGTTCGCCCCGGAGTCCCCGCCGGTGTGAAGGGACGACCGGTGCAGGCAGGTCTCCTGGCTTCCGGGTCATCGGAACGAAACGCCTTCCCGTCCCCAAAGGGACAGTGGCATGTGGCTTCGCGCCCACCCGGTTACAGTTGCGGGGACAGCGCCGGACTTGGCGGTTTCCCGCCGCACCGGCTTCCCTTTTCACCCGGGTGTCACCCCAGGCACCTTCACCGATGCCCTGTGGCTAGCACCGCCGCACCAGCGCTGACAAGCCGGATTGACAGTCAGAAAGTCAGACGAACTTGCCAGGCACTGTCGGATGGCTGCTGCTGAGGCCGCCATCCACCGCAATCGCCTGTCCGTTCACATAGCTCGCCGCATCCGACGCCAGGAACACCGCCACGGCCGCCTGCTCGTCGGGCGTCGCATAGCGGCGCAGCGGGTTCAGCTGGCCCAGCTTGTCTTCCTTGCCCCGGGCCCGCGCGCCCTCGAACATCGGCGCCGTCATCCCCGTCTCTGTCAGCCCCGGGCACAGCGCATTCACCCGCACGCCCGTTCCCCCCAGCTGGTTGGCCGACGTCTGCACCAGGTTGATCACGCCCGCCTTGCTCGCTGAATAGGGGATGCCGCCCGCACCGGACCGGATGCCCGCAACGCTGGCCGTCGCGACGATCGCGCCGCGCCGCGCCGGCACCATCACGCGCGCAGCTTCCCGGATCGCCAGGAACACTCCGATCAGGTTCACGCGCAGCACCTTCTCCCATTCGTCGACCGTCAACTCGCTCAGCAGGCTCATGCCCCCCGAAACGCCGGCATTGGCAAACACCGCGTCCAGTTGCCCATGATCGTTCATGGCCCGGTCCACGGCGGCCGCCACGAATGCCTCGTCGGCGGCATCGCCCACCAGCGGCACGGCGCGGCCGCCCCCAGATGCGCTCAATGTGTCGACGGCGGCCACCGTCTGCACCACCGCGTCCGACCAGTCGGCCGCGAGCACGGCCGCGCCCTCGCGCCCGAACTGGATCGCCGCCGCCCTGCCGATGCCCGAGGCCGCGCCCGTCACCAGTATCACCCGCCCCTGAAAGCGCATCGCCATCTCCCACAAATCCCGTTGCATCGTCGGGGCTTGCGCACGGGCGCACAACCCGCCAGCAATAACAGCCATGGCAGACGTCATTCTCGCGATCGACAGCGGCACCACCTCTACCCGCGCCCTCGCCTTCGACCTTGAAGGCCGCATCGTGGCCGTGGCCCAGCACGCCATCACCCAGCATTTCCCGAAACCGGGATGGGTAGAGCATGACCCGACCGAGATCTGGGCCCTGACAGACCGCGCCGTGCGCGAAGTGCTGGCCGAGGTCGGCGACCGGGTGCACGCCATCGGCCTCACCAACCAGCGCGAGACGATCGTCTTCTGGTCCCGCCGCACGGGCCATCCGCTCAGCCCCGCCATCGTCTGGCAGGACAGGCGAACGGCCGCCCGCTGCGCCAGCTTGCGCGAAGCCGGGCACGAGGCCGAGGTGCAGACGTTGACCGGCCTCCTCCTCGACCCCTATTTCTCGGGCACCAAGATCGGCTGGGCGCTGGAAAACTGGCCCGACGTCAAGGCGGCCGCCGACAGTGGAGACCTGGCACTCGGCACAGTCGAAAGCTGGCTGCTGTGGAACCTGTCGGGCGGCAGCGTGCACCTGACCGACGCGACCAACGCCTCGCGCACGCTGCTGATGGACCTGGCGCGCGTGGAATGGTCGCCCCGGATGCTGGATCTGCTGGGGGTGCCGGCCGCCGCCCTGCCGGCGATCGCGCCCACCGCCGGGCTGCTCGCCGAAACCCACCGCTATGGCCGCCCGCTGATGATCGCCGGCCTGGCCGGCGACCAGCAGTCCGCCACCATCGGCCAGGGCTGCGCCAGGCCCGGCATGGCCAAATGCACCTATGGCACCGGCATCTTCATGCTGGCCAATTCCGGCGACACCCCGCCCGTCAGCCGCAACCGCCTGCTCTCCACCTTCCTCTCCTCGTCCCCACGCGCCTACGCCCTCGAAGGCTCGATCTTCGTGGGCGGCAATGCGGTCAAATGGCTGCGCGACGGGCTCGGCATCCTCGACACCGCCGCCGAGTCCGAGGCACTGACCCGCTCGGTGCCCGACAGCGGCGGCGTCACCTTCGTGCCCGCGTTTGCAGGCCTCGGTGCCCCGCACTGGCAGCCCGATGCCCGCGGCACACTGACGGGAATCACCGGCGGCACCACCCGCGCCCACATCGTGCGCGCCACGCTCGAGGCGATGGGCCAGCAGACCGCCGACCTGATAGACGCCTTCCGCGCCGACGGCGTCACCCCCTCGTCGCTTCGCGTGGACGGCGGTATGGTCGCCAATGAATGGCTCTGCCAGGACATCGCCGACGCAACCGGCCTGCTTGTGGAACGCCCCCGCAGCATCGAGACGACGGGCCTGGGTGCCGCCATGCTGGCCGCCGTCGGCACGGGTCTGTTTCCCGATCTCGCCGCCGCCGGCACGGCCATGGTCCATGCCGACCGCCGCTTCGACCCCGGCGGGGCCCACCGCCGCGTGGCCCGTCGCCAGGCCTGGCGACGCGCCGTCACGCAGACGCTGGCGGGCCTGCCAGATGCCGCCACCCGGTGACGGAC
>JBKDAC010000308.1:0-5233 GCA_046316515.1 Sandaracinobacter sp.
GCTTAAGTTGACCCGCGCGCGTATAGCCCGTGCCGCCTTCGGGCAGCTCCACCGTCAGGTAACCTGGCCCGTCCACCATCACGTCGAGCGGATTTCCCGTGGCCTGGAACGCGCCTTGCCGGACATCGTGCAGTGCGCCGAAATCCAGGACGAACGACGTCTCGCCACCGGGCGCTGCCACGTCACGGCCGCTTTCGACAACCTGGTCGTGGAACAGCGGCTCTTCCCGCTTGAAACCGACCGTGCTGCTGTTGGCCATGTTGTTCGCGGCCACGTCCAGCCGGCGGCGGAGCGCCTGCTCGTGGCTCAATAGAACATAGGCTGCAATGTCCATCGTCGATCCGGGTCCCAAAAATCCGGACGCGGCAAATCTTGCCGGTCGCCCGTCTATAATAGAGGGGCCCAGCCGCCTGGTGCGGTGTGGGCAAATCTTTCCCAGCTGCCTGTCAGGAAGCCACAAGTGTCGAAAGCCCCGAAGACCAAGGCGCCACCGTCGGCCGCCGCCGAACCCGATGGCGACACCCCCGCGGGTGCCGACGACGCGGCAAAGTCCAAGAAGAAGAAGCTCATCATCATCGGCGTCGCAGCCGCGGTCGTTCTGCTGGGTGGCGGCGGCGGGGCCTACATGTTCCTGTCTGGCGGCGACAGCGCCGCGGCAGAACATGGTGCGGAGCAGGAAGCCGAGGCCCCGCCCAAAGGCGGCGAGGGCGAAGGCGAGGCAAAGCCCCCGTCCTTCGTCGACGCACCGGAGATGATCGTGAACCTGCGCTCGGCCGACGGCGCGCCGCGCTTCCTGAAACTCCACATCATGCTGGTGCCCGAAAATGCCGAGGCCGAGGCCCAGATCAAGGAACGGCTCCCCCTGATCCTCGACAGCTTCCAGCCCTATCTCCGGGAACTCCGCCCCCAGGATCTCGCCGGTTCGGCAGCCGTCTTCCGCATCAAGGAAGAGCTGCGCCTGCGGGCATCCGACGCCGTCGGTGCGGGCAAGGTGAAGGACATCCTGATCCAGGACATGATCCAGCAATGAGCGGCGACTTCGAAGAGCTCGAGCCGCTGGCGCCTCCGCCGGGGGCCGACCTCGACCCCGGCGTGATGTTCGACCAGGCGGGTATCGATGCCCTGTTCGGCGATCTCGACCCGCCGGCGCTAAAGTCGGCGGGCCTGAAGGCCGTCATCGAATCCAAGGTGATCAGCCACGAGCGGCTCCCCATGCTGGAAGTCGTGTTCGAGCGCATGGTGCGCACCTTCTCCACCAGCCTCCGGAACCTGACCTCCGACGCCATCGAGATCAGTCTCGACCAGATGACATCCGTCCGCTTCGGTGACTTCATGAACAATGTGCCGCTGCCCGCCATGATCGGCGTGTTCCAGGTGCCGGAATGGGAAAACTACGGGATCGCCACCGTTGACTCCGGGCTGATCTATGCCGTGGTCGATGCCCTGCTCGGCGGCCGCGGCAACAGCACCCCGCGCATCGAGGGCCGCAACTTCACCACCATAGAGCTCACGCTCGTCAGCCGCATGCTGGCCCTCGCGCTCTCCGACCTTGTCGATGCCTTCACGCCGCTCGCGCCGATCAGCATGACTCTGGACCGGATCGAGACCAACCCCCGCTTTGCAGCGATCGCCGGCCCCACCAACCTTACCGCCGTCGCGACCTTCCGGATCGACATGGACGGGCGCGGCGGCGCGATTTCCATCCTGCTGCCCTATGCGACGCTCGAACCCATCCGGTCGAAGCTGCTACAGCGTTTCATGGGCGAGAAGCAGGGAAGGGTCAACATCTGGCGGGACCACCTTGCGCAGGAGATCATCCAGACGACGATCGCGGTCGACGTTTTGCTGGCGGAGCGCCTGATCCCGCTGCGCGAGGCCAAGGCCCTCTCGGTCGGCCAGCATCTGTCGCTCGGTGCCCTGCCAGACGGTCCAGTCACGCTCTCGTGCGGGGGCGTACCCCTTGGAACAGGCCATGTCGGCCAGCGTGGCAGCCGCATGGCTGTCCGACTCGCCAGCGGAATTTCGGCAGGAGCCGATCACAAATGAGCATCACAGCCATCAATCCGGTCGCAATCGACCTGTCGCGCCTGGGTGCGTCGGACATCACCAACCTTGCCACCATCCTGATCTGCGTCGCGGTGCTGGTGCAGAGCGTGCGGATGATGCGGAGCCTCAAGACCATGCGGGAAAGCACCCTGGCCGAGGCCGCCGAAGCGCTCGATCGCGCAACAACTGCGGCCAATCAGGTACTTGGCGAACTGAAGCGCACGCTGCTGGAGGATGGCCGCGCCACGGCCGAGGTGCTGCGCGAGGGCGCGGCCCTGCGCGAGGAGCTGATCGTGATGGTCGGCATCGCCAATTCGGTTGCCGAGCGGCTGGTCGATGCCAACCGCGATGCGACCGGGGACTGCGCAGAATTGGCCGAACCGGTGGAGCCTGCTTTGCATCACGAACCTGACAATGTGCCACTCGTGGATGTCGCGGACAGTGAGGCTCGCCCCGTCGACGACCGCCGGGTGAATCTTGCCGCCATCGTCGAGTATCTGCGATGAAGCGATCGATCCTCCTGCCGCTGCTCGCCACGGCCGCCACGCTCTCCATCGTCACTCATGCGCTGGAAGCCGCCGAGGCGCCGCCCCCCACCCGCCTCGCCTCGGCGATCCGGGAGGAGGTGGCCGCACGTGACAAGGCCCTGGCCGACAAGGCCCGCGCGATCGAACTGCGCGAGCGCGCCGCCCGCGCCATCGAGCAGCGCATGGCGGTGGCGCCCGCGCCGGAGGCCGCTGCTGCACAGGCATCCGGCAGAACTGCGGCCGGCGGACAGGCGCCCGAGCCCTATGAGTCGCTTGCGACCATCTACCAGGCGATGAAGCCTGCCAAGGCCGCAGCCGTGCTCGAACGCCTGGACCTGCCCGTGCAGGTGGAGATCACCAGCCGTATGCGGGAGCGCTCGGCGGCCCTGATCATGGCGCAGATGCAGCCCGATGCGGCCGCCACCCTCAGCATGGCGCTCGCCCGGAAGCCCGCGGGCAAGGCCGCAGCGCCGGCCGCTCAGCCGAAGGTTGCCTCGCGAAGCTGATCAGGCGGGTTCCGCCGCCGCCTTGACGATAAGGATGCGCTTCAGCGACGGATCCTTCAGCGCCACGTCGAGTGTCGCGCTCAGCCGGACGGCATCGACGGCTGCAAAGGGCGACACATGCAGGCGGGCATGCTCCAGAACGGCGGAAAGGGCCTGGTCGCGGAACCGGGGCAGGTCCCGCCGGATTGCGGGAAGGGCCGCCGTCGAGGCGCCCTCGAGGACGATTTCCAGCCGCAGGCGGCCGCGCATCTCGCCGGATTCGATGATAGGCACCTGCAGCCCCTCGATGGGCACGAAGACGGGAGGCTGCGCTGCCCCGTCCTCGGCCTTGGGCGCTGCCGAGTCGGCAGCGCTGGCCTCGCCCGCGCCGCTGATGGGCGCAAACCCCAGCCAAAGGACAGCCACAAGGCGGGGGACAGGGCGAAACCAGTGCAGCATCCGAAACTCCGGGATCGGGCGCACCGCTGCACCCGCGACCCCTATAATAGACGGGGATTCGCGCGGAGGATGGCTTGAGCAACGATCAGCGGCCAAAGAAGATGGCAGTCTATAGCGGAAACGCCGCCAAGGTGCCGCCGCCGGCTGCCGCCGCGCGGGCCGGTGCTGCTGGCGGTGGACCCGGGGACAGCGCTGACGCAGGCGCTGCGACCGTTGCTGCGGAGGGTGTCGACGGGCAGCCCGGCCCTGCCGTGGCAGCATCCGGCCTCGGCCTTCCCATCTGGGCCGTTCTTCTGTTCCTGGTGACCGGCACGGCCGCCGGTGGCGCCGCCGTTGCCCTTATCCCCCGCTTTGCCGCCCAGCTGATCCCAAACCCATGAAAGCGCTGCTGCTCAGATGCACCGGGGCGGTTGCTGCCGGTCTGACGCTGCTTGGCGCGGCCCCCGCGCCCCAGCATGTCGGCGCGGCCCCCGCGCCCCAGCATGTCGGCGCGGCCATAACAGGGGACGCGGGACAGGCCGTGCCGACCGAGGTGGAGCCGGTCTCCGCGCCCGCAGCCGCGCCCCAGGTGGGCACCGAACCCTTTGCCGTGCTGCTGGCCCGCGAAGCTGCGCCGACCGGCCCGGCCGCCTGGCCTGCGCTTTCGGAGGCAGATGCCTGGTCGGGAATCGCGCGCGGGGGTACAGCGGGTCGCCAGCCGGGGCGATGGGCCTTTGCCCGGTCGCTGATCGGTCGTGGCCGTGGGCAGGAGGCATTGGGTATCCTGCAGGTGATGCAGGGCGATGATCCGGATCTCGCCTATGTCGATTCCTTCCGGCTTGCGCTGGGCGCGGCCCACATGCTCGCCATGCAACCGACTGAAGCCATCGCCGCGCTCGAATCGCCGGGCCTTGCCGAGAATCCCGAGGCTTGCGCCTGGCGCCTGCTGGCGCAGGATCAGCTGCGCGTGTCTGTCGGTGGCGCCGCGCGCTGCGCGGTTTCCGCCATCGATTCCCGACCTGCAGGCGATCGGCGCCCCTGGCTTCTTGCGATTGCCCGCAGTGCGCTGGCTGCCGGAAGCGCCAGCGGGGCCGACGCCGCCCTGCGCGGCTTTGCGGAGACGGACCCCGAGGCCAATCTGCTGCGCGGCCGATCATTACTGATCCTGGCGGATGCCAATCGGGCCCGCTTCTTCTTCCGCAGGGCCGAACAGGATGGCACCGGCGAAGTGAAGGTTGCCGCCTCGCTCGCGCTGCTGCAGCTGCGCCTTGCCGGTGCAAAGCCGGACCCGGCAGCCCGCACCGAGCTCAACCGGCTTCTCCGCACCTGGCGGGGCGGCCCGATCGAGCGGGATGCCCTGCTGCTGGCCCACGCCGAGGCTGTCCGGGAGAAGGATATTGCCGCGGCACTCGACACAGGGCAGACCCTCATCGACTATCACGACCTGGGTGCAGAGGCCGCGCCGCTGGTTGCCCGGCTGCAGGGTATGATCGTCGCGCTGATCGAATCCGGCAGCGGGCGCCCGCTGGATGTCGCCGCCGGAATCTTCTGGGAGCATCGCGCCCTGCTGCCGCCGGGTGCCGAAGGGGACCGGCTGGTGCAGCTCCTCGCCGGCCGGCTGGAGGCGGC
Source organism: Sandaracinobacter sp. (assembly GCA_046316515.1). Classification (GTDB taxonomy): domain Bacteria; phylum Pseudomonadota; class Alphaproteobacteria; order Sphingomonadales; family Sphingomonadaceae; genus Sandaracinobacteroides. The sequence goes on from JBKDAC010000308.1 coordinate 5,126, forward strand.
GGGCCTGTACCGGCGCGCGGCGGAACTGCTGCGACACCAGATGGTCGCCCGCGCGCAGGATGTCGGCATCGGCGCACTGTCGGTGCGGGTGGCGACGCTGTACCTGCG
>JBKDAC010000309.1:0-3327 GCA_046316515.1 Sandaracinobacter sp.
GTCAGGGCCCGCTGCTGGGTTTCCAGCGCCGTCACGCGCTGCGTGAGATCGACCAGCGGCGTCGTCGCCCGGGTGCCGGGGGCAGGCGCCTCAGCCTGCGGCTCGGCCGTCACCTCGGGCGCGAAGAAGCGCTTGTCGCCACCGGGGAAGACCTGTCGCTGCACGGCCCGCATCTGGCTTTCCAGCACGGTCACGCGCTTGTTGATCTGGCCGACCTGCTGCGGGCTGACCGGCTGGCTTGCGGGCGCCGCCTGGGGCAGGGCAGGGTCGCCGAGCCCGACCGCAAGCACGGCGGCCAGCGCCGTCGTGCCGAGGTGCCGGTGGCGGCGCATGCGCCCACTGCTGTCCAACCGATCCATTCCCAACCGCCTTTTGTCTGCAGACTGTCCCAGCTTGCGTCAGCCGCCCTGGTCTGTGGCAGTTAATCCCGTTCGCCCTTGCGGCAAGCTGAATCAGCCGGTCAGGCCGCCCGTTGCGGCGGCCGGAAGGGCCGCGGCCTGTCGGGCCAGCAGGTCCTCGGGCTTCAGCGACAGGTTGCGCACCTGTTCGGCCGGGCCGCCGAGCGGGGGAATGGCCGTGCTGCCCACCTTCACCTCCAGCGCGCCGGCGCGGCCCGTGCGCAGCTGCCAGGCGCGGCCCTGCGGCAGCGCCATGCTCTGCCCGGCCGACATGGTTCCCATGAAGAAGCTTTCGTCCCCGTCGGAAATCCGCAGCCAGACCTCCTCGCGCGCCGTCAGGGTGACGGGGGCGGACGCGTCGACGGCGGGTGCCGCGGCGGCAAATTCTGCCTCGTCCACCTCGGGCTCGGCCGGCACGGTTTCTACCGCGGCTGCCTGGGGTTCGGCCGGGGGGGCACTTGTCAGCCAGCCGGCGCCCCAGGCCCAGAAGCCGGCCACCAGCACGGCCAGCAGGGCAACGGTTGCCGCCACCAGCCTGCCCGATGGCAGACGCTTAGCCTCCAGCGGCTGGAGATCGACCACGGTGGGGATCGGATCGCCCTTCTGGCTTTCCGCCCGATAGCGGTCTGCGGCCGCATTGGGATCCATGCCCACGGTGCGGGCATAAGCCTTCACGAAGCCCAGCGAGTAGGTCAGCGCGGGCAGATGGTCATGGTCGTCGGCCTCGATCTCGGCGAGGATGCCGGGGCGTATCTTTGTCCGTTCGGCAACTTCGGCCATCGTCAAGCCGGCGGCCTCCCGCGCCTGGCGCAGCACTCCGCCGATGGTCTGCGGCTCGGCCGGAACGGCTGACTGCCGGGCCCGCGCTGCCCCCGCGGCACGCTTGCGCCCTCTGCCCTTGGGGGGCTGCGTCTCGTCCTGCGGCACGCCGTTCGCGTCGTCCACTGAAAGTCCCTTTAAGGCCATGGCCAAGGCCCTGATTTTTGCAGCAGTTGAGCCGTTTGGCAGCAACATCTGCCGTTGTTCGATCCCGCTGCAAGGGATAAGCCCCCGCCCGCCGCAAAGTCAACCACAGCCATCTCATGACCGGGCCAGATCGGCCCGCTTCGGTTCCGGCACGCTATCCGGTCCCGCCCCGCTTGTTGCAGCGCAGCGTTTGCTGTAAGGGCCGCCCGCTCCCCCTTCCGATACGGATTCCCAGATGCAATTGCGCAATGTGGCGATCATCGCCCACGTCGACCATGGCAAGACCACCCTCGTCGATCAGCTCTTCCGCCAGTCCGGCACCTTCCGCGACAACCAGCGTGTCGCCGAGCGCGCCATGGACTCGAACGATCTCGAACGCGAGCGCGGCATCACCATTCTGGCAAAGTGCACGTCGGTCGAATGGGTTGGGCCCGATGGCACCCACACCCGCATCAACATCGTCGACACCCCCGGCCACGCCGACTTCGGCGGCGAGGTGGAGCGGATCCTCTCGATGGTCGATGGCGTGATCCTGCTGGTGGACGCTGCCGAAGGTGCCATGCCGCAGACCAAGTTCGTGACGTCCAAGGCGCTGGCGCTGGGCCTGCGCCCGATCGTCGTCGTCAACAAGATCGACCGGCCCGATGGCCGTCCGCAGGAAGTGCTGGACGAAGTGTTTGACCTGTTCGTGGCACTGGGCGCCAATGACGAGCAGCTCGACTTCCCCGTCCTGTTCGCGAGCGGCCGCAACGGCTATTGCGGGCTGGACGCCGATGTCCGTGAAGGCACGCTTGCCCCGCTGTTCGAAACCATCGTCAGCCATGTGCGCGCGCCCAAGGCGGATCCCGCCCAGCCCTTCGCCTTCCTGGTGACCCTGCTGGACCGCGACCAGTTCGTCGGCCGCATCCTGACGGGCCTGATCGCGCAGGGCACGCTGAAGCTGAACATGCCGATCCGCGCCATCGACCGCGACGGCAAGACGGTCGAAGAGGGCCGGGCGACCAAGATCCTTGCCTTCCGGGGCCTGGAGCGCGTGCCGGTCGAAGAAGCCCAGGCCGGCGACATCGTCTCCATCGCGGGCCTGACGGTCGCGACCGTTGCGAACACCATTGCCGATCCGTCGGTCACCGAGGCGCTGCCGTCGCAGCCCATCGATCCGCCGACGCTGTCGATGCGCTTTTCGGTGAACGACAGCCCGTTCGCGGGCAAGGAAGGATCGAAGGTCACCAGCCGGATGATCCGCGACCGCCTGTTCCGGGAATCCGAAGGCAATGTCGCGATCCAGGTGACCGAGAGCGAGGACAAGGATTCGTTCGACGTGGCGGGCCGCGGCGAACTGCAGCTGGGTGTGCTGATCGAGACCATGCGTCGCGAAGGCTTCGAGCTGTCGATCGGCCGCCCGCGCGTGATCTTCCGCAAGGACGAGCAGGGCAACCGCACCGAGCCCTATGAAACCGTCGTTATCGACGTGGACGAGCAGTGGTCGGGCACGGTTGTCGAGAAGATGGCCATGCGCAAGGCCGAAATGACCGACATGCGGCCCTCGGGCGGCGGCAAGGTGCGCCTGACCTTCAGCGCGCCGTCGCGCGGCCTGATCGGCTATCATGGCGAATTCCTGTCGGATACCCGCGGCACGGGCATCATGAACCGCATCTTCGACAAGTACGGTCCCTGGAAGGGCCCGATCGCGGGCCGCCAGAACGGCGTGCTGATCTCCACCGAAACCGGCGAGGCGGTGGGCTATGCGCTGGGCTATCTGGAAGAGCGCGGCGAGCTGATGGTTGTGCCGGGCGAGCCCATCTATGCCGGCATGGTGGTGGGCGAAAATGCCAAGAGCGACGACCTTGAGGTCAACCCGCTGAAATCCAAACAGCTCACCAACTTCCGCGCCAGCGGCAAGGACGATGCGCTGCGACTGTCCCCGCCCAAGCGGCTGACGCTGGAGCAGGCGATTGCCTATATC
>JBKDAC010000310.1:0-1291 GCA_046316515.1 Sandaracinobacter sp.
CGGTAACTGAACCGCGCATCGATCACCGGCGAGAACCGGCTGTAGGTGTCGACCACGGTCAGGATGCGCAACTTGCGGCCCGTCGCGAGCTGGTCGTGGACGAAGTCCATGGCCCATACGTCGTTGGGCCGCACCGCGGGCACCAGGACCTGGGCGACATAGGCTTCGAACCAGTCGCCGTTGATCGGCCCGTCGCGCACCATCGGCGCGACCATGCCGGTCATCCGAAGCCCTGCCACCAGCGTGATGGTCTTGCGGTGGCCTGCGGGAAGCCCATCCGCAGCCGCGCGCCCTTCCACCCGGCGCGAGCGCATATCGCCGCCAAAAGTGTTTGATCTCATGGTTTGATAGTGGGATTCGGGAAGCATTGCGCAGTATCAGCTATGAGACCTTTCTCGAACCTGGGGCTCCGTGCAAGGTGCTCTTCTGCAAGGTTTGAACAACAATCCAGGCTACCGGCCCACTTGGGCACGCTGCTGGAGTTTCATGTCTGCCAGCACGAGGGCCATCATGGCTTCGGCGACGGGGGCTGCACGGATGCCGACGCAGGGGTCGTGGCGGCCCTTTGTGACGATCTCCGACGCCTGTCCGTCGCGGGTGATGGTGTCGACGGGGGTGAGGATGGAGCTGGTGGGTTTGAGCGCCATGCGCACCACCACCGGCTGGCCGGTGCTGATGCCGCCGGCCGTGCCGCCGGCGTGGTTGGCGAGGAACTGGGGCCTGCCGTCTGCGCCAGGGCGCATGGCGTCGGCATTTTGCTCGCCGCGCAGGCGGGCGGCTGCGAAGCCGTCGCCGATTTCCACGCCCTTGACGGCATTGATGCTCATCATCGCGGCGGCGAGCTGGCTGTCGAGCTTGTGGTAGACGGGCGCGCCCCAGCCGGGGGGGACGCCTTGCGCTGACACCTCGACGATGGCGCCGAGGGAGGAGCCGGATTTGCGGGCGGCATCGAGCGCGATTTCCCAGCGGGCGGCGGCAGCGGCATCGGGGCAGAAGAAGGGGTTGTTGTCGATTGCGGCGGCGTCGAAGTTCGCGCGGTCGATGGCGTCTCCGCCCAGTTCGATGAGGTAGCCGCGGATGGTGATTTCGGCGCCCAGCACGGTGCGTGCGACGGCGCCGGCGGCGACGCGGGCTGCGGTTTCGCGGGCCGAGGAGCGACCGCCGCCGCGCGGGTCGCGCAGGCCGTATTTCGCGTCATACGCATAGTCGGCGTGGCCTGGGCGGTAGGCTTTTGCGACCTCGGAATAGTCCCTGGAGCGCTGGTCGACGTTGCGGATGAGGAGGCTGATGG
>JBKDAC010000311.1:0-2646 GCA_046316515.1 Sandaracinobacter sp.
GCATCGCCGGCGGCGGCAACCCCTGCTGCACCGGCTCGAACCCCGCGCCGTCTGTCACCAGCCATTCGGTCCAGCAGGTCATGCCGGCATACAACCCGCCTTCCTTCAGTTTCGGCGTATTGGATTTCACCACCCGCGCGAGCCCGCTGCCGCGCACCACGTCGCCGCAGTACCTTGGCGCCACAGACACGGCCACCTTCTCCGCCCAGCCCTTCGGTGCCGGGTCAAACCCCAACCACAGCACCTGCAGCAGCGCCTGCCCCGGCCCCGGCTCGGGCAGGTCGGTCTCCCCCAGCCGGAAATCCTCGTCCTTCAGGGGGCGACCCCGCGGATGGTCCGCCAGCAGCCATTGGCGCGTCTTCATGTGATCAGCTCCCTCGATGCCTCGGCCGCCAGATGCGCAGCCCGGGCGACAGGCGGCAACTAGCGGTGATGATGGCCTGCAATCACCAGAAGCGCCGCCACCGTCTCGTCCACTGCGGTCACCATCAGGTCATGCCCGCTGTCGATGTCCAGCATCGGCCAGCCCGCCGACACGGCCTCGGCCCCGCCGTTGGATGGGCCCGCCAGCGTGTTCCCCAGCGCCCGCACATAGGTCTTCGGAATCCCGGCAAAGCGCGGCGGATGAGCCGGCATCGGCTCCTCCAGGCACCTCAGCGGCATCGGTGTCTGCCGCCGTGCCACCCAGCCATAGCCCGGATGCTCCGCCGGCACGCCGATCAGTTCGGGCGGATAGGGCGCCATCGCCAACCCGTCGATCGCCTGGCTGTGCACCATGTCGATCAGCTCCGGCGGCGCCCCGTCGAACAGGGTCGCGCCCTCGGCAATCGGCACACCGTCAAGCGACACCCAATGGCGGACCGCCGGATGGGCAGACGCCAGCGCCGTCGGCCGCGCGCCATAGCTGTGCCCCACCAGCACCACCTCGGCCATTTCCTCGCAGTCCAGAACAGCCAGCACATCGGCCACATGCGTCGCCACCCCGGTCTCGGCGGTCATCAGATGTGCCCGCGCGCCCAGCCCGGTCAGCGTCGGCGTCAATACCCGGTGCCCGGCCGCGCGCAGCCCATCCGCCACATGCCGCCAACACCACCCGCCATGCCAGGCACCGTGCACAAGAACGAATTCAGCCATTCACCGTCTCCCCTCCGGCCTGCCAATAATCAAAACACCGCTGCTGGTGCCGCCGCACGAAGGCACCTGCCCCGGGCCCAACGAACAGCCCGTCCCACGGATCATGGCCCTTGCTCAGCCACCAGCCCTGACCGGGAATCCCGTCCGACGCCCTTACCACCAGGCTCGCCAGCATCGGCCGGCCCAGCGCCCGCTGCCGGCTGTCCACCTCTTCCAGGGCGGCGCAAAGTTGTCCCACCTGAAAGCGCTGGAACGGATGCCCGAACCAGCGAAACACATCGCCATAGCTCACCGCCTCGCCATTCCCGGCTTTCAGGATCAGCAGAGCCTCCAGCTCGTCGACAGGGAACAGCGCCATCGCGACGTGGCTAGCGCAGCCTTTCCCTGCACGCTACACGCCAGAACAATGAGGCCGCACAGATGAGTCAGGGGGAATATCCAGCACCCCGTCTTCGGCGCCTGCGGCGCGCACCATGGTCCCGCGCCATGGTCTCCGAAACACATGTCACACCGGCCGATCTGATCTGGCCGCTGTTCGTGCGCGAAGGGGCTGACACGGCCGAACCCATCGCCACCATGCCCGGCGTCTTCCGCCACACGGTCGACAGGATGCCCGCGCTGGCGAAAGAGGCCGAGGCGCTCGGCATCCCGGCGATTGCGCTCTTCCCCTACACGCCCTCCCACCTGCGCACCCCGGGTGGCCAAGAGGCGCTGAATCCGCAGAACCTCGTCTGCCAGGCACTCCGCGCCATCCGCGACAGCGGCGCCAAGGTCGGCCTCCTCACCGACATCGCGCTCGATCCCTACACCAGCCACGGCCACGACGGCCTGATCGACGACAGCGGCCATGTGCTGAACGATGCGACGGTGGAGATGCTGGTCGCCCAGGCGCTGAACCAGGCCCGCGCAGGCGCCGACATTGTGGCGCCCTCCGACATGATGGATGGCCGCGTCGGCGCCATCCGGGCAGCGCTGGAATCCGATGGCCACCACGATGTCCAGATCATGGCCTATTCCGCCAAATATGCCTCCGGCTTCTACGGCCCCTTCCGCGATGCGGTCGGCGCCGGCGGATACCACAAGGGCGACAAGAAGGGCTAACAGATGGCCCCGGCCAACGGCCGGGAAGCGCTGCGCGAAGTCGCACTCTACATCGCCGAAGGCGCCGACTCGGTGATGGTGAAGCCCGGTCTCCCCTATCTCGACATCGTCCGCCGCGTCGCAGAACGCTTCGACGTGCCCGTCTTCGCCTATTGCGTGTCGGGCGAATATGCGATGGTCGAGGCCGCCGCCGCCGGCGGCATGCTCGATCGCAACCGCGTGATCCTGGAAATCCTCACCGCCTTCCGCCGCGCCGGCGCCAGCGGTGTCCTCACCTATCACGCCCCCGACGCCGCGAGGCTCCTGCAGGGATGAGCGATTTCCACCGGCTGCTGGCCGCAGACCTGGGCGGCGACGCCACGCCCATCCATCTCGTCGACGCGGCCGGCTTCGACCGCTTCCTCACCAGCC
>JBKDAC010000312.1:0-2340 GCA_046316515.1 Sandaracinobacter sp.
ACGCCGACGCTCGGCGCCCGAAAATACCGTGATCTGACCCATCGCACCGTCGCTAACCTCGGTGCAAACACCAGTGCTTGCACCGGTGCTACGTCGCAGCACCCGCCAAACCAGGCAAGGCGGCCCTCACCGGAGGCTTACTTGGCACATGCATTGGACTTTTCTCTCTATCAGTAGCTCCATTTCCAATCAATACCGATCATCATCGCTGAAAGGACGTTGATTGCGCGACGAGCGACGGCGGCAGGAAAAGTTGCCGGTCGCTGAGTTTGCGTCGGGCCCAGGGTCCGCTCATGCGAAAGCTTGAAGCATCCGCACCTTGGCAACCTTCCCCTTATCCGCCCACCCAGCCCGACACCGGACGAAAATCCTACAAGAGGAAACTGGCATAGGGCTTGCTGTCGTTGCCAAAGTCATGGTCGCCGGAGTGCGACGCTAGCGGCACAGCTTCTCGCACGGCACACCGTCGCCATCGCCATCGAGCCTCGAAAGCCCGCATGACCGGAGATGGTACAGAGCCTCCTGGCAGGAACGCATCTCCCCGCACTTCCACTTTGTGCCGCAAGCCGAAGATGACGCCCGCGATTGCGAGAACCCCGAACTACGTACGGAGCTGGGTCCATCAGGGGACGGGGCGCGTGTTGATGCTCCACGACGGCCTGCTCGCCACTCCCAAGGAGCCATGATCTGGTCCTGCTGCAGACTCCAGAGACCGCGCTTAGCCTGGCGGGCCTCCTTTTCCCACATGAGGTAGCGCTGGTCGGACAAATAGCGCCGATAGGCCCAGGCGCCGCCGCGCTTCACCATCTCCGCGTTGATGTTGGTTCCCCCGCGGGTAATCACCGCCACCGATCGACCGAACCGGTCTACGTCGGTCACCCGCGCGCTGACCGTCTGGCCGAACACCAGGTCGGAGAGCATCTGCTTCGAGGAGCGGCCGAACGGCTGCCCATTCTCAGGGGCGTCGATCTCCCCTAGCCGGACCTTGTAGAGATCGCGACCGTTGACCAGCAGCCTTACCGTGTCCCCGTCTGTCACGCCCACAACCTTGCCCTGCAATGTCTCGGCGGAGAGAGGGGAGGGCGGAAGGAAAACTGCAGCCAGCAGCAACAAGGCAGCAAGAAGCACTCGCTCGAATGAGGCAACCAAGAATGGCTGCCGAAGGTACGCATACACAGTGATCATCAATGTCGGGTATCGTCCGGTAGTGCCTCGGTCAGATGGCGGATGCGCGCCAGTATGTCGACCCACACGCGCTGGCCCCGCAGATCACCTGCGTCCAGCATCCTGTCAGCGTTGAAGGCTGCCACAGTCGCCGCCTCTTCGCCATGCTGCGTGATCTGGTGACGGGCGCATGCCCAGAGCTCCCAGTCGGTCAACGTGTGCGGCTCTGGAGGCTCTTCGGGGTAGATGATGGCCATGCCGGATTGTCCGAACGCGGAGCCGGCTTGGCAAGCGGTTCCCGCCATCAAAGCAGCCCTTCGTCCCGAAGGCTCGTGTGCCCGGCTCGGGCAACGATGATATGGTCGTGCAGCACGATCCCGAGCGTGCAGGCGGCATCCTTGATCGCGCGGGTCAGCTGGATGTCGTCACGAGAAGGTGTGGGGTTCCCGCTGGGGTGGTTGTGGGCAAGCAGGAGCCCGACCGCTCCAACCTCCAGCGCCCGCCGCATGATCTCCCGTGGCTGACATGGTGCGGAGGCGACCGATCCCTCAGACACGACCTCGTCGCAGATCAGCCGCAACCAGGAATCGACGAACAGGACCCGCATCTGCTCCCGCGGCGAATGCGCCATGGCGACGTGCAGATAGCGCAGCACAGCCTCGAGGTTGTTGAGGATGGGCGCCGACGACACCTCGGTCGAGAGCGCATGCAACATCGCCTGACGAACCAGCGCAAGACAGCGCAGAACATCCGGGCGATTGCCAACGACCCGCTGCAGGGCCGGCACGCCGGCGCTCAGCGCCTTTGCCAGAGACCCGAACTCCGCCAGCAGCGCATTGGCTATCTCGGCTGCACCAGTGACGCTGGTGGTCTCCAGCAAGTCCACCAGAATGCCATGTCCGCCGAGGTCGGCAGACTGGCCTTTAGGGATGGCGGACGATGCGAGCATGACTCTCCCCGCGCCGGCCAAGGGCCCCAAGGCCGCCATGGCCTGGGTCGTCCCGGGCTTCCTCCGCAACCTCAGGCTGCCCATGCGCTTCGGCGGCGGCGGCGGCTCCGGCTCCGGCTCCCGCATGGCGGCCGGCGCGCGGCTGCGGCGCACCGTCGGCAGCGTCCAGAAGCGCGGGCGGCTGGCCTCGGCGGCCGCGTCGGCGCTGTCGGCGGACGCGGCGCCCG
>JBKDAC010000313.1:0-3295 GCA_046316515.1 Sandaracinobacter sp.
CCGGAATGCCGGTGTCCTGACACCGTACGTCCACGGGGTGCGCCCCACGACCAAGCCCCAGACTTGCGCGGAGGACAGGACAATTCTGGGGAACGGATCGGCGCCGCGCCTGGGCCAACGTGCTGGGCCCTGGCGCGGCGCCGATCAGTTCCCCAGAATGGTCCTGACCTCCGCGAAAGTCTGGTCCTTGGTCGTCGGGCGCACCCCGTGGACGAACGGTGTCAGGACACCGCCATTCCGGGTCCGGGCCGCCGACGGGCTCTTGATGATGAACTCCGACAGGGCGGGGGCTTCCGACGTCGGACGACCCGCAGCGAACAGGTCCGTCCAGGGCACGCCGCCCCAGCCCATCGCGTCAACGATGTCCCAGTTGTCATACTGGGTCACCTGCGACCCCGCATCCCGCGAGACGCCGTTCGTCATCAGCACATTGTTCCAGCCGACAACGCCCGTGGTCATACGCACCCGGAAGCGCGGCAGATACCCACCACTCTCCGTGCCGTCCGCCGACCGGATGCTGTTGTTCACATCCGCATGCGGAGACGCGGCGATCACGTTGTTCGAGACCTTCAGGCCATCGATGGCACCGAAGGACATGCCATGGACCGAGGATCCGTAATAGACGTTGCGGGTCACTTCCCAGTCCGAGTGGCGAACGCCGGCCACTTCGCTGCCGCCGAAGATCCCCTGGATGGCACGCTTGCCACCCATGGCGATGAAGTTCTCCAGGATCCGGACCCGGTTGGAACCCTTCACCTCGCCGGTCGTCCAGAACTGCATGGCGTCCGGATGCTCGCGCAGGTCATAGCGCGGATAGAAGTTCGAGAAGTGGTTGCCGCGGACCTGCAGGTCATCGGTGGAAACCATGTTGAACCCTTCGCGGACCGAAATGACCCGGTTGTAGCGCAGCGTGACCCTCTCCGACCGCTGGGTATAGATGGCCGCGCGCACGTCGCTGAACTTGTTGTCCTGTACCAGGACATTCTTCGAAAAGCGGACCTGCAGCGCGGTCGCAGACTCATCCCAGGGATTGCCATTCTCGGTGAAACCAGAAATCTCGCCCCCGGTAAACGACATGTTCTGCGACCCGTTCAGCTGCACCAGCTTGCCGCCGCCGCCGGTCACCTTCAGGCCGTGAAAACTCATGTTGTTACTGGACGCTGCCTGGATGCTGCTGAACACCGGCTTGGTGCGCGTGGCAGCGACCACATAGACGCGGCCCAGCGGGTACGACTTGTAGTTCCAGATCAGGGCACCATAGTTGCCGGGGTTCAGCCGGATCTCGGCGCCCGCCACCTTTTGCGCTTCTGCAAGTGCTGTGCGCAGCTCCGTCAGGTTCGAAACTGTGAAGACGCGCGCCACCTTCGTCGGCGCCACCAGTTCCGCAGCCACGATCGGCGCGGGGATGGCAGCAGCCAGCATCGCCCCGCTCAGGGCGAGACCTTTGTTAAACAACATTTAGCAACCCTTTGTTTTATAGTTTTTTACGACCCGTTGCAGAAACGCCGAAAAGCCTGCAAGGCTGAAGCAAATTTCACCGACATTGCGGCGAAACGTTCATTTATGTCGATGAAACGTTGGGGCATTTTGCCCCGAACGTTTCATGCCCGACATAACTCGTTAACTCCGTAACGATATTGACGTTACCAACTCTCTCATATTGCAGCGATTCCGAGTCGCAGCGCTGGCACCCGGTTCGGCAGGATTTCGGAACCGTCCGCCGTTAACCAACCGCGCAACACACTGTGCGCGTCAGTCGGCCCCGTGCCGCGGCTCCGCCATCGCACCCCAGGGGCCCGACAGGTCCTCCAGCGTCACGTCCAGCGCTTCCACATGCAGGCGCAACGCCGCGCCCCCGCCAAAGGCCAGCAGCAGCTGGTCCTCTCCCTCAGCCGTCACCGCCAGCAGCGGCAGCACGGCATGCGGCGTATCCGGCCACTCCCGGCGCTCCACACGCAGAACGCCCTCGAACCGCAGCGCGCTGCGGATCCGCGTCGGCGCCTGCGCCTCCCAACGATAGCGATTGCCCACCAGCACCAGCCGCCGCTGCCGCGGAATCCAGCCCACATCCACCGGCTTCACCGCCATGTCCTGCGCACAGGCCGACAGGATCCTCAGATCCTGCGCATCCTCCGCCCGCAACAACAGCAGCTCAGTCACGGATCAGTCCCCGCTCACCCGTTCGATATCGGCGCCCACGGCCTGCAGCTTTTCCTCCAGCCGCTCATAGCCCCGATCCAGATGGTACACCCGCCGCACCAGCGTCTCGCCCTCGGCGGCAAGCCCCGCGATCACCAGGCTCATCGAGGCACGCAGGTCGGTCGCCATCACTGGTGCCCCGAACAGCCCGGTCACACCGCGCACCATAGCAGAGCGCCCCTTCACCGTGATGTCCGCCCCCATCCGCGCCAGCTCGGACACATGCATATAGCGATTCTCGAAGATCGTCTCGGTCAGCATGCTCGCGCTGTCGGCAACCGTCACCAGCGCCATCAGCTGCGCCTGCATGTCGGTCGCCAGCCCCGGCCAGGGCGCGGTCGTCGCCGTCACCCCGTGCAGGCCGTTGGCCCGGCTCACCTTCAGCCCACCCTTCACATCCTCGAAGGCAACGCCGGCCTCCTCCAGCACCGGCAGCGTGGACCCCATCAGCGCCCGGTCCACGTCGGCCAGCACCACCTCGCCCCCGGTGATCGCCGCCGCACAGGCATAGCTCCCGGCTTCGATCCGGTCGGGCATCACCGCATAGGTCGCCCCATGCAGCCGGTCGACACCCTCGATCACCAGCCGCTCGGTCCCGATCCCGGAAATGTGCGCCCCCATCGCCACCAGGCAGTTGGCAAGGTCCACGATCTCCGGCTCGCGCGCGGCATTCTCCATCACCGTCTCGCCCTTCGCCAGAACGGCGGCCATCAGCACATTCTCGGTCGCCCCCACGCTCACCACAGGGAAGATGATCCGCCCACCCCGCAGGCCGCCGGCCGGCGCCTTCGCGCGCACATAGCCCGAGGTCAGCTCGATCTCGGCCCCCAGCGCTTCCAGACCCTTCAGGTGCAGGTCGATCGGCCGGTTCCCGATCGCACAGCCGCCCGGCTGGCTCACGGTTGCCACCCCCTCGCGCGCCAACAGCGGCCCCAGTACCAGGATCGACGCCCGCATCTTGCGCACAATGTCATACGGCGCGGTGGTGCTCGTCATCCGGCTCGCAGAGATCGTCATGACCCGCCCGAAATTCTCGGGCCGCGATCCCTGCGTGTGCGTCGAGGCGCCCAGCACGTTCAGCAGGTGCCCGAAGGTG
>JBKDAC010000314.1:0-4129 GCA_046316515.1 Sandaracinobacter sp.
CGGCTGTACGGACGCCACGCCGTCTATGCAGCGCTGGACAACCCAGAGCGCAAGCTTCGCAAGCTGTTCGGCACGCACGAGGAGTTGGCGAAGATCGTCATCCCCGAGGGCCTCGCCGTCCAATATGGCGACGGGCAGGACCTCGCCCGCCTCGTGCCGCTCGACGCCCCGCACCAGGGGCTGGTGCTCGAGGTGGAGCCGCTGGAGACCCCCTGGCTGGACGAGATCCTGTCCGATCCCGATCCCAAGGCACCGCTCGTCCTCCTCGACCAGGTAACCGACCCGCACAATGTGGGCGCCATCATCCGCTCGGCCGCGGCCTTCGGCGCGCGCGCTATCATTACCCAGGATCGCCACAGCCCACCCGAATCCGGCGCACTCGCCCGCGCGGCGTCGGGCGCGCTCGAGCATCTGCCCTGGGTCCGCGTGGTAAACCTCGCCCGCGCGCTAGAGGACATCGCCGAAGCCGGCTACTGGCGCATCGGCCTTGCCGGCGAAGCCCAGCTAAAGCTGGGCGACGCGCTCACGCCGGCCCCCCAGGCCCTCGTGCTGGGCGCCGAGGGCGAGGGCCTCCGCCACAACACCCGCGAGCATTGCGACGTGCTAGCAAAGCTCCCGATCACCAACGCGGTTGAAAGCCTGAACGTCTCGAACGCAGCCGCAATCACCCTTTATGCAATCGCCGCGCGTTCCTGATCGGCCCCACGGGGCCGCAGGCGCGACCGCGCGCCGCGCCAAGTGGCGCGAAGCAAGCCGCCCGGATGGGCGGCGCCCGCAGGGACAAATCAGAAAAGCGCCTCGTCCCAGATCCGGCTGATATCGCCGCCCCACTCTCCGTGGAACTTGTCCAGGTGCCGCTCGGCGAGCGTCTTGCCGCTTTCGGCGATTTCCCACAGCGGCGCCAGGAAACCGGCCTCACTCTCGCCGATGCTGTTCTCCCGCGCGCGCCGGTCAAGCCCGCCGGCTGCGATCGCCAGCACCTCCTTCGCGAGCACCTGCAGGCTCTTTCCATCCGGTGCCGTCGCCTTCAGCGCCAGCCTCGGCACCTCGTCGCGCATCCGCTGCTGGCCGACGATGTCCCAGCCCCTCACCAGGTCCCAGGCGGCATCCAGCGCCGTCTGGTCATAGAGCAGGCCCACCCACAGCGCCGGCAGCGCGCAGATGCGGTTCTGCGGCCCACTGTCGGAACCGCGCATCTCCAGATAACCCTTCAGCCGCACCTCGGGGAAAGCGGTGGAGAGGTGGTCCTTCCAGTCGCCATAGGTCGCGACCTCGCCCGGCAGCGCCGACAGGCGGCCTTCAAGGAAATCCCGGAAGCTGAGCCCCGCCGCATCGATATAGGCCCCATCGCGGTAGGCGAAATACATCGGCACATCGAGCGCATAGTCGGCATAACGCTCGTATCCGAAGCCCTCGTCGAACACGAAGGGCAGCATGCCGGTCCGCGCCGGATCCGTGTCGGTCCAGATATGGCTGCGGTAGCTCAAGAACCCATTGGGCTTGCCCTCGGTGAAGGGGGAATTGGCAAACAGCGCCGTTCCAAGGGGTTGTAGCGCCAGGCTCACCCGGAATTTGCGCACCATGTCGGCTTCGCTCGCATAATCCAGGTTGGTCTGCACGGTGCAGGTGCGCTGCATCATGTCGAGCCCCAGGCTGCCGACCCGCGGCATGTGCCGCCGCATGATCGCGTAACGCCCCTTGGGCATCCAGGGCAGCGCGTCGCGCGTGGCCGTGGGGTTGAAGCCAAGCCCCAGGAAGCCCAGCCCAAGCTCGACGCCCGCCTGCAGGCATTGCTGCCGGTGGCGCCCCGTCTCCGCGCAGGTCTGGTGCAGATTCTCCAACATCGCGCCCGACAGCTCGAACTGGCCGGCAGGCTCCAGGCTCAGGCTGCCGTCCGCGCCGGTTGCAGCGATGATCTTGCCGTCCTCCAGCACTGGCTCCCAGCCAAAGCGCCCAAAGACCGTCAGCAGGTCGCGGATGCCGTTCGGTTCCTCCCACGAAGGCGCCCGATGATCGCCCAGGCGGAACACGAACTTCTCATGCTCGGTCCCGATCTTCCAGTCAGCCTTTGGCCGCTCCCCCCGCTCAAACAGACGGATGAGGTCGGCCTTGGTTTCGATGGGCGCCCCATCGCCGGCCGCTTCCTGCTTGTTGCTCATACCTCGCGCTCTAGCCGGGCCGCGAAATCCGCGCCAGCCGGAAATCGAGTGTCACTCAAAGCCCCCGCCGACAGCCGGGCTTGTTGGCAAAGCCAAATCACCGATCAGCTGGAATTGGGCAATTGCGGCCACGACAGCAGTATCCGCCCGCAGGATGCGCGGCCCCAGTCCCAGCCGCTGCGTCGCCGAAAGGGCCAGGATCGCGGCCCGCTCATCGCCCGAAAACCCGCCTTCCGGCCCGATCAGGATAGCTGCCGGGCATGTCGGCTTCAACGCGGCCATGTCTGCCCCGCCCTCCTCGTCGGCAAACAGCAGTGTCCGCCCTGCGTCCCATCCCGCCAGCAGGTCGGCCAGCTTCACCGCGTCGGCCAGCTCCGGAAGTGCGGTTCGCCCGCACTGCTCGGCTGCCTCCACCATGTGTGCGCGCAGCCGATCGGGCTTCAACCGGGCGTGGTTCACCCGCGCCGTCAGCACCGGCACGATCCGCCGCACCCCAAGCTCGGTCGCCTTCTCGACGATCCATTCAAAGCGCTCGGGGCGGATCGGCGCCGTCAGCAGCCACAGGTCGGGCACCGTTTCCCGCCCGCGGATCATGCCCCCCACCCGCACGCTGATCCGCCGCCGGCCGACGTCGGCAACCTCAGCCGCCCATTCGCCCGTGAGATCATCCAGCAATCGCAGTTCGGCGCCGCGGTCCAGCCGCAGCACGGTCGCCAGATAATGGGCATGGGTTTCAGCCAGCTCCACCAGGGCGCCCGCCTCCAGCCTCTCTCCGATGAACAGTCTCGGAATCTGCCGCATGGCGCTGCGCTAGCACGGCAGCTAAGGCAAATGAATGGCGCGCACGCTGGCACTTACGGGCGGCACGGGATTCGTCGGCGGGCACGCGATCGCCGAGGCGCTGCGGCGCGGCCACAGGGTGCGCGCGCTCGCCCGCAAGCCGCAAAGCCCGCGCGACGGGCTGGAATGGATCGCGGGCAGCCTGTCCGACGAACCTGCCCTCCACCGCCTTGTCGATGGAACAGACGTGGTGGTCCACATCGCCGGCGTCACCAACGCGGCGAACCGGCGCGGTTTCGAAGAGGGCAATATCCTGGGCACCGCCACACTGCGCCGGGCGATCGGCCCGCGCCCCCTCGTCCATGTCTCCTCGCTCTCTGCCCGCGAACCGCAGCTCAGCATCTATGGCTGGTCAAAGCTGGCGGGCGAACAGATTGCCTGCGGGGCGGAAGGGCCTGTCGCGATCGTCCGCCCGCCCGCCGTCTATGGCCCAGGCGACCGCGATTTTCTGGAATTGATGAAGATCGCCCGCACCGGCTTCGTCCCCTTCCCGGCTGGCTCGGTTGCAGCCATGGTCTTCGGGCCGGATCTGGCCCAGGCCCTGAGTGCGCTTGCCGAGGATCTCGCCGGCCCCGGGGTAACCGCAGGCCACCGTTTTGAGATCGACGACGGCACGGGAGGCTACACACCGGCCGAGGTCGCAGCTGCGATCGGCGCCGCCCTCAACCGCCCCGTGCGTCCGTTCCAGGTGGCGCCCGGCCTTCTGAAGATTGCCGCATTTGCCGACACCGCCCTTGCGGGCCTGAAAGGCAGTCTCCCCCGCCTCACCCACGACCGCGCCGGCTACATGGCCCATCCCGACTGGTCGGCCGACAGCCGCGCGCTCGCCGATTTCGGCATCTGGCAACCTACCACCGCCCTTGCTGAGGGAATGGCCGCAACCGCGGCCTGGTACCGCGAACAGGGGCTGCTGCCGTGACGGCCATCCGTGCCGGCATCCTCTATGCCCTGCTGCTGTTCGGGATCGGTTTCCTGCTGGCGCTGATCCGGATTCCCGTCCTCGCTCCACGGCTTGGCGAAACGGCCGCCGTTCTGATCGAGCTTCCCGTGATGCTGGCGGCCGCCTGGCTGGTGGCCGGCGCAATCCTGCGCCGCACGCCCCTGTCGCCCTTGGCTGCTCTTCTGATGGG
>JBKDAC010000315.1:0-8643 GCA_046316515.1 Sandaracinobacter sp.
GGCTCTGAAGTTCGATCGCATGCGACAGCTCGAGAGCCTGCTGGAGGCCGTCCCATCCGGCCTGCCGGCCGACCGCATGGAGCTGTCGAGCGGCTTCGGCTATCGCTATGACCCCTTCAACGGGCAGCGTGCGATCCACGCCGGGCTCGATTTCACCGGCCCGCACGGCAGCCCGATCAGGGCAGCGGCCGCAGGCCGCGTGAGCTTTGCGGGGCTGAAGAACGGTTATGGCAATGTGATCGAGGTCGATCATGGCCATGGCATCGAGACCCGCTATGCCCACCTGTCGGGTTTTACGGCTCGCGTTGGCGACATGGTGGAATCCGGCGCGCAGATCGGTCGCATGGGCTCCACCGGTCGGTCGACCGGCACCCACCTGCATTTTGAGGTGAGGGTAGGCGGCACGGCCGTGAACCCCCGCCGTTTCCTGGAGGCAAATCCCGATGTTCTCGAAGTCAAGGCAGACGCCGACTCCCGGCGCGACACCGGTGGGCGGGCCCGCGTCATCGCCGGCTAGTGGCACGATCAGCGGGTCGCAATCGACCTTTTCCGTGCTGGCCGCCGACGTGGTGGTGACGGGCAATATCGTGGTGAGCGTAGACCTGCACCTGGATGGCCGCGTGGAAGGCGACATTGTCTGCGCGAGTCTGGTGCAGAGCCGTGACAGCGTGATCAAGGGTGCCGTTACCGCCGAAGTTGCGCGGCTTGCCGGCACCGTCGAAGGCTCCATCTCTGTCCGCGACCTCGTGATCCAGGCCAGCGCCCGCATCACCGGCGACGTGACCTACGAGAGCCTGACCATCGAACAGGGCAGCCAGGTGGACGGGCGCTTCAGCCCGCGCGCCGCGCCAGCGCCCAAGGTAGAGTTGGTCGCCAGCAACTGACGCGAGAGCCGGCCGCCCGCCGGCTCCTGTGTTAGCTTGCCCGCTCCCTCACTTGACCTTGCGCTGGTTGAAGTAATCGATCGGCGCCAAGATCGACTGCAGCCACTGTGACGGGCGGCCCATGCCGTGGCCGGCGCCTGGCAGACGAATCATCGTCGTGTCCACGCCCTTCAGCTTCAGCGCGCCGAACATCTGCTCGGTCTGGCTGATGGGGGTGCGATAGTCGTTCTCGCCCGTGATCAGCAGGGTGGGCGTCTTGATACTGCCAGTCAGGCTGAAGGGCGAGCGGCTGAAATAGAGGTCGGGCTTGTCCCAGGGCATCGCTCCCATCCAGTGCTTGGCGAAGAAGGCGGTGGCGTCCGAAGTGGTCACCTGGTCCGTCCAGTCGACCACCGGCCTCAGCGCGACCGCCGCGCGGAACTTGTCGGGCTCCTTGCCGATCGCCCATAGCGTCAGCACGCCGCCGCCCGAACCGCCGCCGATGAACAGGTTGCGTTTGTCGGCATAGGGGCGCGCAGCCAGGGCATCCACAAGCGTCATCAGGTCGTCATGGTCCTGGCCTGGATAGGCGTTGGTGATGGCATTGGCGAAGGCATTGCCATAGCCGATCGAGCCGCGCGGGTTGGCGAACAGCACGATATAGCCGCCTGCCGCATAGAGGCTGTGCGTCACCGAGAAGAAGGGGCCATAGTCCGTGTTGGGTCCGCCATGGATATCCAGGATCACGGGGTAGCGCCTGGCGGGATTGAAATCGGGCGGGAAGGCGATCCAGCCCTGCACGCGCTTGCCGTCGGCGCGCGACGCGGCGGTGATCTCCTCGATGCGGGAGGGCTGGCGCGTGGCCGCCCAGTCGGCGTTGAAATCGAGCGCGTCGGTCTGCGACGTGGCCCGCGCGATGCCGAGGCCCGCGGGCCGATCGGTCAGCGGCGTGGTGAAGGCGCAGATGTCGCGCACGCAGCTGGCCTGGCCGCCGGCCGACGGCAGGTAGAGGCGGGTGCCGCCGACGGAGGGCACGCGGATGCTGGTGGCGCCGGTGGCCGCATCGATGCGGGCGATCCGCTGGGTGCCTTCGTCGTGGTAGAGGATGTCGAGCCCGGCGCCATCAGTCGTCCAGTGGGCGTCGACCACCGGCCGGTCCAGCGCCTGGCTGAGGTGGCGGACGGCGCCCCCGGGCGTGGCCGATGTCGTCCACAGCTCGGGCATGTCATAGAATTGGTCGCTTGCCGCGCTGCCAAGGAAGGCGACAGTCCGGCCGTCGGGCGAGACTGCCGGCTGATATTCGCTGCCCGGCCGGTTCGTCAGCTGGGTGGGCGGCCACACCTTGCCGCCGTCGCCGACCCGCGCTTCATAGAGATAGAGGTCGATCTCGCGCGGGCCGTTGATGGGGTCGACCGTGAAGGGGGCGACGATCGCGCGGCCGTCGCGCGTCCAGTCCAGCCCGCCGTCGTCATTCACCTTGTCGGTGTCGCCCACCGTCAGCTGGCTGACGGCACCGGTGGCCGCATCGGCCACGAACAGGTGGGTGGCGCCCGGCTTGCGTTCGCCTGCGCCGTCTGCCCGCCAGAACAGGTCCGACACGATCTTTGCATCGGCGGCGGCATCCGTGCCCTTCGGCTTTTCGGGCATGCCTGGAATGGTGACCGGCTTGGCATCGACGCGGCCGACGAAGGCCAGGCGGCGGCCATCGGGCGACCAGGTGGGTTGCGAGGGGGCGAGATCCCCGCTGGTGATCGGACGCCCAAGCCCTTCGGCCAGCGCCAACGTGTGGATCTGCGCCTTGCCCAGATGCTGGGCCACATAGGCAATGCGGCTGCCGTCGGGCGACCAGCTTGCCGCGCGCGGGGCAATGTCGCGGCCGACGAGAAGGCGCTTGTCGATGATGCGGCCATTGGCATCCAGATGCGCCAGCCACAGTTCGCCGGTGCGGCGGTCGGTTCCGCGGTCGAAGGCGGTGCGGGTGAAGAGCACGCGGCTGCCATCGGGCGAGACCTGCGGCGCGGTCACCATTGAGAGGTCATAGATGTCGGCAGGCTGGAAGGGCTTTGTCTGGGCGGCTTGCGCGGCTGCAGATTGCGCAACGGGCAGAACAGCTGCTGCCACCAGCAGCGCAGCAAGAATTTTCATCAGCTTATTCCTTCTCTTCGGCCTTGCTAGCGTGGAGGCAGAGGAGAATTCAATGCGGCTTTTCGAGAAATGGCGGGCCAGGAGCCCATTCTATGACGAAACCCACCAGGCCGTCGCCGACAGCGTGCGCAGCTTCGTAGCGCGCGAGGTGGAGCCGCACATCGACCAGTGGGAACGCGACGGCGAACTGCCGCGCGAACTGCACAAGAAGGCCGCCGCCGCCGGCATCCTTGGGCTGGGCTATCCCGAGGAGTATGGCGGGCATTCGGACGGGTTCGACGTCTTCCATTCGATGACCCAGTCCGAAGAACTGGCGGCGCCCGGCGCTGGGGGCCTGGGCGCCAGCCTGATGACGCACGGCATCGGCCTGCCGCCGATCCTGGCCCTGGGCAGCGTGCAGATGAAGCGCCGCATCGCGCCCGAGGTGCTGTCTGGCGAGAAGATCATCAGCCTTGCAATCACGGAAGCCGGCGGCGGATCCGATGTCGCGGCACTGAAGACCAGGGCCGAGAAGCGGGGCAATCACTATGTGGTGAACGGCTCCAAGATGTTCATCACCTCGGCGATGCGGGCCGACTACATGACGGTCGCAGTCCGCACCGGTGGTTCGGGCATGGGCGGCATTTCGCTGATGCTGATCGAGACCGACCGGCCGGGTGTCAGCCGCACGCGGCTGGAGAAGATGGGCTGGCATTGTTCGGATACGGCTGCCGTGTACTTCCAGGACGTGGAGGTGCCGCCCGAGAACCTGATCGGGCCCGAGAATGGCGGCTTTCTGGGCATCATGCGCAACTTCAACTCCGAGCGGCTGGGCATGGCGCATGGCTGCATGGCGATGGCCCGCGTCGCGCTGCAGGAGGCGGTGGACTGGGCGCTGGAGCGTGAGACCTTCGGCAAGCAGCTGATCCAGCACCAGTCGATCCGCATCAAGCTCGCCGACCTCGTGCGTCAGATCGAGGCAACCCAGGCCTGGGTGGATCTGCTGGCACACCAGCACAGGAACGGCACGGGAGAGCCCGCCAGCTATGCCATGCTGAAGGTGCAGGCGACCCGCACGCTGGAGGCGGTGGCACGCGAGGCTGCGCAGGTGCTGGGCGGTGCCAGCTATCTGCGCGGCAGCAAGGTGGAGCGCATCTACCGCGAGGTGCGCGTGAACGCGATCGGCGGGGGCAGCGAGGAGATCATGCTGGACCTGGCGGGGCGGCAACTCTTCGGGGGAAAGCGCTAGCGACCGACGCGCCCAACGCGAGGCTTGCTACACACCGACCGGTGTCGCCCGGATCGCAGCCTCCCAAAGCCGCGCGCGGTCCGAGGGCGGCAGCAGGTCCTGCAGCAGGGCGTCGGCGTCGCCCTGCTGCCCCTCGCTTGCCAGCGCCAGCAGGTCGAGCAGACTTGCCTCGTCGGGCGAAACGCCACTGGCGGAGGGCGGATAGGTGCTGAAGGCGTCGGGCCAGGCCGTTACCAGCTGCTCCATCAGCGTGCAGAAGGCCGCCGCCGTACCGCCAAGCAGGCTGCCGAGCACCGGCTTCGGGTTCCGGTGGTGGCGGGCCAGCATCACCCACATGCGCGCTGCCCGCAGATGGATGCGCGCTTCGTCCGACAGGGCGGCGACAGGGGGCGGGGTGAAGCTGCGGGGGGTGAGGGCGGTGCGCATCGGCTCTCCTTGCGAACGAGTCGCAAGAAGTTATTGCGAAATATTCGCAGAAACAAGACTTATCAGGTTGCCCGCCGCGTGAGAAGCTCGGTCCGGTAATGCCAGGCTGTGCGGCCCGAGCGGCCGCCGCGGGCGAGCGCGAAGGCGATGGCGTCGGTCTTGTCCAGCGCCAGGCCCTCGGCGTCCAGATGACGGCGCACCATCTCCAGATAGGTGGGCTGATCGGGCGCGTGGAAACCCAGCACAAGGCCGAAGCGGTCCACCAGGGCAAGCTGGTCGTCGGCCGCGTCGCGGGCGTGGCGGCTGTCGGCGGCCTCGCGCTCCACCAGGTGCCGATGGTTCGAGGTGACGGCCAGGCGGATGTTGGCCGGGCGCTCGGCGATCCCGCCGTCCAGCAGCGAGCGCAGGGTGCGGACCTGCGGGTCGGCACCCGCGAAGGCGAGATCGTCGACGAACAGCAGGAAAGGGCGGGGCACGGCGGCCAGGCGCGTGAACAGGCCGGGGATTGTCGCCAGCGCATCGCCGGCCGCCTGCACCAGCGCCACCCCCTGCTCGGCGGCGACTGCGCGGACCAGGGCCGACTTGCCCATGCCGCGCGCGCCCCACAGCAACATGTCGTGCGCGGGGGCGTGCGCGGCCAGCGCGCCGATGTTGCGGGCCAGCGCGTCGAGCTGCTGGTCCACCCCGGCAAAGCGGCTGGTGGGAAGAATGGACGGGCTGGCGACTGCGTGCAGGACTGCGCCGTCCCACCGGAAGGCGGAGCCGTCCGCAGGATCGGCTTCGGGCTGGCTGGGGCCTGCCAGGCGCTCCAGACTGTGGGCGATGCGCAACAGGGCGGCAGTGATGTCTTCCGGCATGGCTTGTGCCTAGCGCAAGCTCACCCATTTGAAAAACCGCAAGGCGGCGTGTAAGCGCGGCGCTGAATTTCCACCCCATCGAGGGACTGACCCATGTTTTCGACTCCAGCCTATGCCCAGGCCGCCGCAGGTGCGGCTTCCGGTGGCGCATCCGCCTTCCTGGTCCAGATCGTTCCGCTGCTGCTGCTGTTCGTGATCTTCTGGTTCCTGATTATCCGCCCACAGCAGCAGAAGCTGAAGCAGCACCGCGCGATGGTGGACGCAGCCAAGAAGGGCGACGAGGTGGTGACCGGGGGCGGGCTGATCGGCAAGGTGACCAAGGTGGTCGACGCCGAGGTGGAAATCGAACTGGCCCCCAATGTGAAGGTGCGTGCGCTGAAGTCGACCCTGTCGTCGGTCACGCCGCGCGGCGCACCGGCTGCCGCCAACGACGCAAAGGCCTGAGATCCGGATGCTGGATTTTCCCCGCTGGAAGGTGTGGGCGATTGCGCTCACCATCCTTGCCGGCATCATCTTCATCATTCCCAATTTCCTGCCGGAAGAGCAGGCGGCGGCGCTGCCCAAGGGCGTGCCAAGCCAGCAGCTGAACCTGGGCCTGGATCTGCGCGGCGGAAGCCACATCCTGCTGGAGGCGGACCCCGCCGACGTGCGCAAGGCGCGGCTGGAGACACTGGAAGAGGTGGTGCGCCAGGAGCTGCGGACGGCTGACGGCGGGCCCATCCCCTATATGGACATGTCCGTCCGCGACGGCTCGGTCAGCTTCACCGTGCGCAATCCGGGCGACGTCGATCGTGCCGTCGAGACGATGCGGGCCGCATCGCGCCCCGTGGGCCAGCTGTCGGCCCAGCGCGACATCGAGGTGAACCTGGCGGATTCGACGCGGGTGTCCGTGCGACCGACGGCTGCGGGCCTCGCGGCCGAGACCGACGCCGCCATGGCGCAGGCCGTGGAAGTGATCCGCCGCCGGATCGACGAGCTGGGCACGCGCGAACCGACCATCATCCGCCAGGGGGACTCGCGCATCGTGGTGCAGGTGCCGGGGCTTCAGGACCCCGCCGCGCTGAAGGCCCTTCTGGGCAAGACCGCCAAGCTGGAGTTCAAGCTGGTCGACGTGGATGCCGACCCGGCGCAGGCGGCACAAGGCCGCGCACCTCCGGGCAGTCAGGTTCTGCCGCGCGCAGAGGGTGGGTTCACCGTCGTCAAGCGCCGGGTTCTGATCAGCGGCGACCAGCTGGTCGACAGTCAGCCGAGCTATCAGGACGGGATTCCGGTGGTCAGTTTCCGCTTCGACAGCGTCGGCGGCAAGCGCTTTGCAAAGGCCACGCAGGAAAATGTCGGCAAGCCCTTTGCAATCGTGCTGGACGGAAAGGTCATTTCCGACCCGCGGATCAACGAGCCCATCCTTGGCGGCTCGGGGATCATCCAGGGCAATTTCACCACCGAGAGCGCGAACGAGCTCGCGATCCTGCTGCGCTCGGGCAAGCTGCCCGTGGAGCTGACGGTGATCGAGGAGCGCACGGTCGGCCCAGACCTGGGCGCGGACTCCATCCGAGCCGGCGCCATCGCATCGGTGCTGGCAACTGCCTTCGTCGCGATCTTCATGATCATGACCTATGGCCGTTTCGGCGTCTATTCGGTCATGGCGCTGATCCTGAACGCGCTGCTGATCTTTGCAACCATGTCGGCGCTCGGCGCCACCCTGACGTTGCCGGGCATTGCCGGCTTCGTTCTGACCATCGGTGCCGCCGTGGACGCGAATGTGCTGATCAACGAGCGCATCCGGGAAGAGTTGCGAAAGGGGCGCGCGGTGATCGCCTCCATAGAGACAGGCTACAAGGAGGCGTCGCGGACCATCTTCGATGCGAACGTCACCAACGTGATCGCCGCAGTCATCATGTTCTGGTTCGGATCAGGCCCGATCAAGGGCTTCGCTGTGGTGCTGACCATTGGCATCATCACCTCGGTCTTTACCGCCGTCACCGTCACGCGGCTGATGGTGTCGCTGTGGCTGCGGCGCGCGCGCCCGGCCCAGCTGGTTCTCTAGGGACACCATCATGCGTCTGCTTAAGATCGTTCCCGACAACACGAACATTAAGTTCCTGAAATGGCGGAACCTGGCCATCTCGATCTCGATCGCGATGATCATCGGCTCCATCGCCCTTGTCGCCATCCGCGGCCTGAACTTCGGGGTTGATTTTGCCGGCGGCCTGATGATAGAAGTGCGGTTCGAGAAGCCCGTCGAGCTGGATGAGCTGCGGTCGAGCGTCAACAGCGCGGGCGCCGGCGCTGCCTCGCTGCAGAACTTTGGCGACCCCCGCACGGTGGCTGTCCGCCTGCCGCTTCCGCCCGGCGACGATGCTGCAGTCCAGAAGGTCGTCACCAAGGTTCAGGACAGCATCAAGGCAAACCACAAGGATGCCGAGTTCCGACGGGTCGAAACGGTGTCGGGCAAGGTGTCGGGAGAGCTGATCCGCGACGGGGCACTGGCTCTGATCCTCGCGATGATCGGCATCTCCATCTACATCTGGTTCCGCTTCGAATGGCAGTTCGGGGTGGGCGCCCTGTTCGCGCTTGTCCACGACGTGGCGCTCACGCTGGGTTTTTTTGCGCTGACCCAGCTGGAGTTCGACCTGAACATCGTGGCAGCCCTGCTGACAATCATCGGCTATTCGCTGAACGACACCATTGTCGTCTATGACCGGATCCGGGAAAACCTGCGCAAATACCGCAAGATGAACATCGAGGAGATCCTCGACCTCTCGATCAACGAGACTCTGTCGCGCACCATCGTGACATCGCTGTCGATGATCATCGCGTTAGGAACGCTGGTGGTGCTGGGCGGATCGGTGCTGTTCGGCTTCTCGGTGGCGATGCTGCTGGGGATCGTGATCGGCACCTATTCGTCGATCTTCATCGGCGCCTCCATCCTGCTGTGGATGGGCGTCGGCCCGCACAGCTTCGTGCCATCGGACGCCAATGATCCCGAAGCGCGCATGAAGGCACGGGCAGCGGCCGAGCGCGGCCAGGTTTGAACGGCCTGCGCTTTCAGGCCTGCCGCGCCCGTATCGAGGGGCGGTCGGCGGACGGCTGGGTAGTGGACGGCCGGCTCTACCGCCCGGCGCTG
>JBKDAC010000316.1:0-1584 GCA_046316515.1 Sandaracinobacter sp.
ACTTAAGCTGAGCGATGCCGGCGAACTGGTGACATCGACCGGGGCGCGCGTGCTGGGCGAGGGCGGCCGCCCGATCTCGATTCCGGCCGACCAGCAGGCCGGCCTGTCCGTCGGCAGCGACGGAAGCGTCAACGGCCTGACAGGCCCTCTGGGACGCCTGACCGTCACGCGATTCGAGGATGAAGCTGCCCTATCGCCGCGTGGCGACGGGCTGATGGAAGGCGACGGCGGTGTCGCGGTTCCGGCAGACCAGGTCCGCCTGAAGACCGGCGGGCTGGAGGGTTCCAATGTTGAGCCGCTGATGGAGACCACCCGGATGGTCGAGGTGCTGCGCGCCTATCAGACCAGCCAGCGGATGATCGAGGGAATTGACGACCTGCGCAAGCGAGCGATCGACAAGCTTTGGCGCGGCAACTGATTGCGACTGAAAGGACACTCCAATGCGCGCACTTTCCATTGCCGGAACCGGCATGCTGGCCCAGCAGACCAATGTTGACGTGATCGCGAACAACATCGCGAACATGAATACCACGGCCTTCAAGCGGCAGCGGGCCGAATTCCAGGATCTTATCTATCAGCAGCAATCCCGCCCCGGGGCGGCATCCGGCGGGGCGGAGGCGCGGCTGCCGTCCGGCATCCAGATCGGCACCGGGGTGCGGACCGGTGGCATCTATCGCATCGCCGAGCAGGGCGCGTTGCAGAAGACCGACAACCCCTATGACATGGCGATCCAGGGCCTGGGCTTTTTCCAAGTGACGCTGCCGAGCGGCGAGACCGGCTATACGCGGGCTGGATCCTTCCAGCTGTCGGATCAGGGCGAGCTGGTGACGACCGACGGCTATCGCGTGCAGCCCGGGATCACCGTGCCGCAGGGCGCGACCGAAGTGATCGTGTCCAAGACGGGCGAAGTGCAGGTGAAGCTGGCGGGAAGCCCGGACCTGCAGACCGTGGGGCAGCTGGAACTGGCAACGTTCGTGAACGAGGCCGGCCTGGAAGCGCTGGGTGGCAACCTGTTCATGGAGACGGCGGCGTCGGGCCAGGCGACCGTGGCGGCCCCGGGCGAGCCGGGCTTCGGAACGCTGACGCAGGGCTATGTGGAGGCGTCGAATGTGAATGCAGTGTCCGAGATCACGGCGCTGATCACCGCCCAGCGGGCCTATGAAATGAACAGCCGCGTGGTGAAGACCGCGGACGAGATGCTGTCGACCTCGTCGCAGATGCGGTGATGGTGATGCCTGTTATTCTTGCCTTTCTGGCCCTTGCGGCGCCGGCGATGGGGCAGGCGGACGTGCAACCCGCGCCGGCTGCGCGGGCGCAACCGTTCGCCCGCCCCCAGCCGCTGGTGAAACGGGGCGAACCGGTCGTGATTGCGATTCGTTCCGGCGGCCTTGTCATCACCAGCCAGGGGCGTGCGCTGGGCTCGGCCGGGGTTGGCGAAGCCGTGCGGGTCATCAGCAACGACACCCACAGGACGCTCGACGGCATCGTCGAGGGGCCGGGCTCCGTCCGCATCCCGCTTCCCTGAAGGATCCTGTTATGAAGTTGATTGTCGTGCCGCTGATCGGGTTCTGCGTGCTTCTGGCC
>JBKDAC010000317.1:0-1942 GCA_046316515.1 Sandaracinobacter sp.
GGGCGACGCGCGGGCGGCGCGGCAGCCGATCAGGCGGTCCGCTGGCTGCGGTCCTTCTGGTTGGTGGCGCGGATGGCCTGGCCGATCATCTCCCAGTCCTCGGCGTCCAGCTTGGTCAGCTGGTGGAAGTTGCCGCCCGAGGCCAGCCACTGGGCGCCGTCTATCGCGATCACCTCGCCCGACAGATATTCGCAGCCCGGCGCCATCAGGAAGATGGCGAGGTTGGACAGCTCCTCATGCTCGCCGAAGCGGCGCATCGGGATGTCGGAGGCGCCTTCGCCGGCGCCCGTCTTCTTGGCTAGCGGGGCGGGCATCAGCCGTTCCCAGGCGCCCTTGGTGGGGAAGGGGCCAGGCGCGATGGCGTTGGCGCGGATGCCCTTGGGCCCCCATTCCACCGCAAGGCTCTGCGTCATGGCGGCGACACCGGCCTTGGACATGGCGCTGGGCACGGTGAAGGGCGAACCCGTCCAGACCCAGGTGGTGACGATCGAGATGATGGAGCCCTTGTGGCCGCCCGCGATCCAGCGCTTGCCGGCTGCGACCGTGGTGTTGAAGGTGCCGTGGGCGACGATCGATGCGATGGCGTTGAAGGCGTTGGGCGACAGGTCCTCGGTGCGGCTGATGAAGTTGCCGGCCGCATTGTTGACGAGACCGGTAAGCGGGCCCGTCGTGAAAATCTCTTCCATGGCTTCGTCGATGGCACCGCCGTTGCGGATGTCGACCGCCATCGGGATGATGGTGCCGCCGGTCTTCTCGCGCATTTCGGCGGCGGCTTCCTCGAGCACGGGGCCGCGGCGGCCCCAGATCACCACTTCGGCACCGTGGGCGGCATAGGCTTCGGCCATGGATTTGCCGAGGCCGGTGCCGCCGCCGGTGACGAGGATCTTGTGGCCCTTCAGCAGGTCTGGTCGGAACATGGACATGGATTTTGCTCCCTCTAGGCTTTGTGAGGCGCTATCGGGGGCCCGCGATGGACGGACAAGCTGGCAAAAATCGCGCGACCGACGCGATGATCGAGGTTGACGCGCGCGGCCTCAGCTGCCCGATCCCGGCGCTGCGGCTTGCGCGTGCGGTGCGCGAGCGCGGGCCGGGGCGCTATCGGCTGCAGGCGGACGATCCGGCGGCAGAGTCCGACATTCCTGCCCTCTGCGCCGAGCGCGGCTGGACCCTGCTGGAGACAGGGCCCGGCTGGTTCGAAGTGCGGGCCTAGTTGACGACCGTGCAGGGCTCGCCGGCGACGCGCAGGCGACCGCAGATGTCCTTTGCTGCGCCCCGGCTCGGCGCTTGCGAGCGCAGGCGGTAGAGCGTCTTGCCGTCGCTTTCCACAGGGAGGATGATCGGTTCGAGGCCTTCGAGGTAGCCGAAGCGATCGGTCAGCGACTTGAAGGCGGTGCGCGCGCGTGACTGGCTGGAAAAGGCGCCGAGCTGCAAGACCGAGCCGCCGCCCGCAGCCGCCGGGGCCTGCGGCGGGGCAGTGACCACCTTGGGCACTACGGGCGCCTGGCGGACATCCCTGGGGACCACGGTGTCGACGGGTTTCGGGGCCTTGGGCTGTGGGGCCGGCTGGCGGACGGGCGGGGCCGGAGCCCGGGCAGGGGCGATGCGGGCGTCGGATTCCAGGGCTTCGTCGACCGCGGAGAGAACTTCCACCTCGGTGCCGGGGCGCGGCAGCGGGTCTTCGGGAAGCGCGCTTGTGTCGATTGCGGCCTCTGTCTCCTGCCCGACGCCGGTGCCATAGATGACCTGCCCCTGGCCCTCGATAGGAATGCCGTCGACGTCCGGGCCGTTGGGGGGGCGCTTCCACGCGCCGGGGCTTGCAAGCACGGGGATTTCCTCGCCCACGGCGGGAACATCGATTGGTGCATTTTCCCGACCTGACACCAGCGTGATGCCGACGAACACGCCGATCGTCAGGATGGCGATAAGGGCCAGCAGGCCGAAC
>JBKDAC010000318.1:0-1190 GCA_046316515.1 Sandaracinobacter sp.
GAGACCGCCGAGGATCAGCTGATCAACTACGACGCCCTGACCGACGCCGACCAGCAGCACCTGCTGCTGACGACCCTGTCCGAGCTCGACAATTCCAAGGCGCGCATGTCGCTGCTGATCGGGGACTGGCTGCTGGGCAACACCGATGCGCTGGCCGCACGGGTGAACAGCGACTTCGAACGCTCGCCCATGCTGCGGCGGATGCTGGTGGAAGACCGCAACCAGCGTTGGGCGGACTGGATCGCGCGCACCATGAAGGCGGATGTGGGGACCCTGTTCATCGCGGTCGGCACCGGCCATCTGGCGGGCAAGGGCAGCCTGCTGGAGGATCTGGAGCAGCAGGGCCTGAAGGTGAGCCGTGTGCTGCCGGAGCCGCCGGGCCGGAAGCGCCGGCGCTAGTTGCCGCGCGCCCGCCGTTCGTGCTCTGCCAGCCAATCGGCCGCCCCCCGCAGAAGATCCTCCTCGGGCGCGGTGAAGCGGCTCTGCCTGCCGGGGGGCGGCGGGGCCGAGGTGCCGGTGATCGCATAGGCGACGACGGTTCCCACCCAGGGATCGATCACCAGGCCCGAGAGCAGCCCATAGGCATTTCCCAGATGCCCGCAGCCCTTCAGCGGCTGGGGGCTGAGCGGCTGGTCGCTGCCCGCCGCGCCGGTGCCCGAAAAGCAGTGAAGCCCGCCTTCGGACCAGTATTGCATCAGCTTGACGTCGGTTTCCGCGCCGCCGCCGGGGGGTTTCACGGCGACGGGACGGAACAGGCTGGCGCGCGTGTCCGGCTTCAGGAAATCATCGTGCTCCAGCAGCGCAAGGCCCAGCCCCACGAGGTCCGACACCGATATGCGCATGCCCCCCTGCGGCGAGAAGAGCGCGCCGTTGGTGCCGGGGACATAGGTGTCGAGTGTACAGGCCTGACCCTCGGCAACCCGCACCGGGCAGGGCGCGGGGCGCGCGGCGTCGACCTGGGCCACCCACGGGCCGGCAGGGTTCCAAGGCCCTTCGGACGAGGGCGCCTTGCGATAGAGGACAGCCCCTTCGGCCGCCATGCCCGGGCGACACTGGCTCCAGTTGAAGCAGGCTGCGATGCCCAGCGGGCCGAAGACCAGTTCCTGCACCGCGATGTCGAAGCGCTTGCCCGTCACCTGCTCGATCAGCTGGCCCAGGATCGCCTGGTTGAGGTTCGCATAATCGAAGGC
>JBKDAC010000319.1:0-1300 GCA_046316515.1 Sandaracinobacter sp.
GTGGCAGCGCACCTTCGGCAACTGATGGGACAGGCGCCCCGCCATTCGCGGCGGGGCGTCCCCCACCCCGCCAGCCCCGCAAGGGCGGCGACACGCCGCCATCCCAGTAAGGGCGGCGACACGCCGCCATGGAACCGTCACACGCCCCGCCCTATAAGGTGTGATGACCACGGGCGATCTTGCAGATCTGGCCACCCATCGCGGTGCCGACCCGGCTGCCGGGATCGCAGACCCCGGTCCGCCGGGCCGCCTCGCCTATGCCGCTGAACTCCGCGCCCTTGCAGAACTCCAGGCCTTCCGCCGCCAGCGCGTCCAGCTCATCCGCGAACTCCCGCACTGGCCCACCCGCCACGTCCTCGTCCTCCCCGGCTTCCTCTCGGGCGACTGGGCCACAGCCCCCCTGCGCGGCGTGCTGTCTGCCGTCGGCCACAAGGTCGAAGGCTGGCAGATGGGCCGAAACCTCGGACTGAAACCCGGCCGTTTCGAGGAACTGGAAGCCCGCTTCCTGCAATTCGTCGAAAAGGCCAACCAGCCCGTCGCCCTCATCGGCTGGAGCCTCGGCGGCCTGTACGCCGTCGAACTCGCCCGCCGCTACCCGGAAGCAACCCGTCAGGTTATCACGTTGGGCTCCCCCGTCTCCGGCCTCCTCACCGCCAACAACGCTTGGAAACTCTACGAGAAAGTCGCCGGCCACCCGATCGACGCTCCCCCGGTGGACTGGCAACCCGGCGCGCTCCCCATGATGCCGATGACAGCCATCGCCGCCACCGGCGACGGCATCGTCCACCCCGAAGCCGCCCACGCCCGCCCCGGCCCGGAGGTCGAGAACCTGGTGGTGCCAGGCACGCACTGCGGCCTTGGCTGGAACCCCCACGCGGTGCGGCTGGTGGCTGATCGGTTGGCGCGGCGGTAGGGCTTAGGGAGAAAGGCCTCCCGCTGGCAGGCGCAGCGGCGCGAGACTGGGGACTTTGCCCCGAAGCCACAAGGCGGCGATATGCGCTCGCGCCGGGTGGAAGGGCGCGCGGCTGCGGATGGGCTTCCCGCACGGCCATCGCAAGACCACCACGCTGGTGGCAGGGCTTCGGATGACCGGCATGGTCGCGCCGATGGTGCGCGACGGGCCGATCAACGGCGACTGGTTCGAAGCCTATGTCGCCCAGGTCCTGGTGCCCGAGCTGCGCCCAGGCGACCTGGTCATCATGGACAACCTCTCGAGCCACAAGCGGGCATCGGTCCGTGAGAGGATCGAGGCCGCAGGCGCCACCCTGCGCTTCCTCCCGCCCTACAGCCCGGACTTCAA
>JBKDAC010000320.1:0-5693 GCA_046316515.1 Sandaracinobacter sp.
GATCCATCGAAAGCGGTCTGCCCATCCATGCCGGCCTCCATCTCCAGCCAGCATCCTGAATCAGACTTTCACGCCCTTGGGAATCCCAGCAGATTCAAATGGGTCGGAAAACGCTCTAAGAGCGCGGCAGAGTTCAACGCAACTAGAGAAATCGGTCCACATGAACAAAATGATATTGATTGCGGCAGCAATTGCCGCCACCCCTGCGTATGCGCAAGATGGAACGACCTTCAATGGTTTTTTTATCGGAGCACAGACTGGCTGGCAACAAGACCAAGCCAAAATTGCTTCTGACTCGATTGATGAAGACGTCAGCACGGATGGCTGGATGTACGGCGCGCAAGTCGGCTATGATTGGCGTCTGGATCGATTCGTCATCGGACTTGAAGCTATGATTTCAGGCAGCAGCGGAAGCAGTGGATTCGTAGACAACACAGGAGCCAGTTACAAGCTGAATGCGGGTACCACTTGGGGCTTTTCGACCCGTGCGGGCTACCTCGTCAGCGATCCATTGCTGCTTTACGCACGCCTTGGTTACAGCTGGGCCAGCTACAACTATGTCTTGAATCAGAGCATCGAGGAGTCCTACAATCAGGATGGCATCACGGTTGGTTTCGGCGGCGAATATCAGCTGTCGCCGAGTTTCTCGGTCCGTCTGGAGTGGAACTATGCCGATTTCGGCTCGAACACGTTCCAACGGCCGGCGGCGCCGCCAGTTGTGTATCTGCCGCAGGAACTGAAGTTCGAGCGCATGGGTGTGTCGCTGGGCGTCAACTACCGCTTCTGAGGGCATTGAATGCCATCAAGACGCCGGGGCAGGTGAGCCACCTGCCCCGGCATTTGCATTTGCGGCGCAGCCGGTCAGTCCTCTGCCTTGACGGTCCTTCTGTACCGGTTTTTCACCAGCCAAGCCAAGTGCCGGCGCTCAGGCCGGCTTTACCTCCACGCCCTTCCAGAAGGCGATGCGGCCCTCGATTTCGGCCGCGGCGGCCTTGGGCTCGGGGTAGTACCAGGCGGCATCCGGGTTGGCCGCGCCGTCGACCATCAGGCCATGATAGCTTGCCGTGCCTTTCCAGCCGCACACCGTGTGCGTGTCGCTGGGCGTAAGCACGGCGGCGTCCACGGCTGCCCGTGGGAAGTAATGGTTGCCCTCCACCACGACCGTCTCGTCCGACCGCGCGATCTCATGGCCGTTCCACCGCGCCACCATCATCTGCCCCATGGACTTCTCCTCTTTCGCTCTTGAATTGGGGCCCGACGGCAGGCTGCGCAAGGGCGGCTTTAGAGCGGTTTTGACTGATTTGGATCTTGCGGGGATTCCTGCTGGGCGTGATTTCTGCTTCAGCATCCGTGCTGGTGAAGGAGGACAGCCCGGACTTCAACCCAATCGAAAAGGCGTTCTCCCGGCTCAAGGCCATGCTGCGAAAGGCGGGCGAGCGCACCGTCAGCGGCCTGTGGAACCTGATCGGCAGGCTCGTCGACATCTTCCAGCCACACGAGTGCGCCAACTACCTCAGCGCTTGCAGATATGAGCAGGAGTGATCGGAAAATGCTCTAATCTACGCTGCGATCTGTGCCAAATGTCCTGACGACGGACATGTCGCCAGCTCGACCGTGCGCCGCGGCCAATGCCGTGCCCCCGCGGAGGGCTACGCCCGTGAGCGCAAAGGATCTGGCCGGCCACGGAAGATAGTGATGATCACTACCAATGCGCCTATTCTTCGATCGTCAGCCGTCCCCCTCGCCGCCATCTTGGTCCTGACGTCGGTCTCCAGCTTTCCGCTGCCTCTGCCGAAGATGGCGAATTGGCTTTCGGTGCCAGAAAGTGCGCAATCACCTCTGGGCCTAGGCTTTCCTTTGCGGACAGGCACAGCAACCTTTCCCAAATGACAACTGGACGCGATGGAAGAGAAGATGCGGGAAACTGCCTGAGCGGGGCAGCCTCGGTTGGTGTTGTCGGACTGGTGTGGGCAACCACAACACTTCCCGCAGAACGAGGCCGGTCTCTTTGTCGAGGCAAAGCGGTCGTCTGCCTGTCAACGGCCTTGTGCACATTGGTCCTGGCGTCGCCTGCGAAGGCTGACATCCCTGGCAAGACCGTCGACCTTCGCGCCGAATGGACCCAGTTTCTGGGAGCTGCTGTTGCCGGCAGCGGGCGGGACATGCCCTTCTACGGCGGTCGCGTCGACGGCTGTGCCACCATAGACGCCGAGCGGCTCGGCCTGTGGCACGGGTTGTCTGTCCATTTGCACGGCGAATTCGTCTATGGTCGCAACACAAACCGGGTCGGCTCCCGGCTGCTCCTTCCAGTGAACACAGCTCTCAGCTTTCCGAAAAGCAACGCCGAGGCTGTGGACCTTTCCTACAGCATAATCCAACGCATCGGCCGAACCAGGTTCGAGGCCGGCAAGATCAACCTGCTCGAATCGAGCGCAGCTATCCCCATCGTCGGAGGTGGCGGAAAGGACGGCTTCCAGCACATCGGGCTCGCATCGCCGCCGGCCCTGCTGGCGTCACCGAAAATCTATGGTGCAATCCTGACGGCGCCAGCCGGAAAGTTCCTGCTCGGCCTGGGGCTCTGGACGCCGGATGACTGGACCCAACGCTACACGCCCGAGGGTGTTTTCGAGGACGGCCTCAATTCCATGCTCGTCGCAACACTCCCGACGAGGATCAGTGGTCAGCAGGGCTGGCACACTGTCAGCCTGTTCCTTACCAGCCGCAAGGCGCAGCTTGGAGAGAGTTTCCCCGATCTGCGACCGCCGCCGGGGCTTGAAGGCGCGAAGCCGCCTGGAAGAGGAGGAACCCATGTGAAATACGCTTTCCAGCAGTTTCTCTGGCGGGATTCCGCGAAGCCGAAGCGCGGTGTCGGTCTATTCGGCCATGTCGGCATTTCCAGCGGGACGCCCGAGATCCTGGACTGGAGCATGACGGCCGGGATAGCTGGATCGGTACCCGGGCATCAGCGCCCCGACGACAGATTCGGGATTGGCTATTTCCGCTTCTCCATGGCCGCGCGCGTTGAGGACGCCCTTGTTTCGCGTCTGCCGGTCAGTGACGAACAGGGCGTCGAGATTTACTATATGGCTCAGGTGAGCCCGCATCTGCGGCTCACGGCCAATGCGCAGCTTGTCGATCCGGTGGTCACGTCGGCGCCGGCTGCCGTCTATCTGGGCCTGCGCGCCAAGGCGGATTTCTAGGCGTCGCCGTGCGATGATCGGCAATGCTGCCAAGTGGACGCGCGTGCCCGAAATGGATGCGAGACCCGGTTTCTGGCACCTGGCGGCAAGTTCGGGCCACCCGATCCGCACAATCTGTTATCAAACTTTCCCGCGAGGTTAACGGGGTATTGCTCGGGCATGCAAGGAGACTGACCTTTGCCCATCGCGATCTGCCTAGAAATGGCCGTGCACCGGGATGAAATCGCATTTTCTGCGCTGGCACCGCTTGTTGCATGTGCGGCTGAAGGCGCAGTCTCGCCACCTGCCATCCCAGGGAGCGCCGGTGCACCCCTGGCAGGCCAGCCACCTGCAAGGTCACCGATCATCGAAACGCCTAACCTGTTCAAGCCGGGCTGGCGGGATGAGCGCTATGCAATTCCCGATCTGGCTCCGGACAGGATCCTCATTGCACGACTGCAGACCCGCTTCCTTACGATCCGCCCGGGAGTCGAGTTGATCATCGACTACACGGCCTTCGGACAGGATGATGCCAGTCTCGCACAGGTTGGATTGCAAGCGAACCGTCTTGAAGTCCGCAGCGCCAGCCTGGAGTTCACAGGCGAGGCTGGGCTGCAGCGACGCTTCGATTACAAGATCGGCGTTCAATACAATGGGTTTGATGTCGAGACCGACGAAACGTTCACCGTATCGGACTTTAACATTGCCTTCTCCATCCCGAAGTGGCGCACGCGCGTTCGTCTTGGCCAGATGCGCGAAGACTTTGGATTAGAGATCGTCGGATCGACTGCAACCATGCCGCAGAGCGAGCGAATTCTCGGGCCCTTTGCTTCGCCGATCAATTTCGGCCTGAAGGTGACCCATGTGCTGGGACAGGACGATAGGGCCACCTTCACCTATGGCATTTTCAAGGACGACTGGGGGGAGGGGGACGGGAAAGCGGCAATATCCGCGCGCGCGACGGTTCTGGTGATCGACGAGCCACGACGCCGCCTTCATCTGGGCGCGGCGCTGCGTCATGCGGACATCAGCGGCGAAACCCAATATCGGGGCAAGCCCGGCGTTGCAGCAGCCGACGACTTCGTCGACACTGGCCTCTTTCCGACACGCTCGGCCACGCATTTCGGATTGGAAGCGCATTATGCGCAAGGCCCTTGGTCGGTAATCGGAGAGTTTGCCTCGGCCCGGCCGGATGTTCCGGCCGGACCGGATCCCGTCTTTCGCGGATATTATCTGATGGGAAGCTGGGTGCCGACAGGTGAACAACGCGCATATGACCGCAACACAGGTCTGCTGAAGCGCATCATGCCCACTGGCCGCTGGGGGGCGCCAGAGCTTCTCGCGCGCTATGCTGCGGTCGATCTTTCGAGCGGCAGGATTGACGGAGGCCGCTATGACCGGGTCGAGATCGGCGCGAACTGGTGGGCGACCACGCGTTGGAAGTTCGGCATGACATACGGGCATGTCTGGCTTCGGCGCGACGGGCAGACAGGCCGCACGCAGAGTCTGGTGACCCGCCTGCAGTGGATTTATTGAACCGCCCGGCCGGTTTGCAGTCCGGCACCCGATCCGATGCTCGCGATTGCGCGGCGCGACACCGCTTCGCGCTTTCGGGTCAAAACGCCTCTCCAAGGCTCACATAGAAGGCATTGCTGCCTTTCCCAACTGCAAAGTCGATCCGCAGATTGATGGGCGTTTCCTTCGAAGCGCGCCATCTGAGCCCTGCCCCCAAGGCCGGCAACACCTTGCCGTTGCCGATGTTGCCAAAGCTCGACGCAATGCCACCGACGCCCGCAAAGGCCGCAACGCCAAACCGGCCTTTCAGCCGATGGCGGATTTCGGCCTGGGTGGCCCAGGAAGCACGGTCCCTGAAGCGGCCGGTTTCATAGCCGCGAAGGTCCGACGAGGCACCATACAGGCAAATGTCGTAGAATGGCGATCCTTGGGAGACCGCGCAGGTGGAGACCCGGGCGGCCAGAACCGTCTTTTTCCCCAGCGGCCGATAGATGTTGGCATAGAGCGTCAGCCGGTTGTTCAAGTAATCGCCGCCCAGAGCGGACACGCCGAACAGCCAGCTTGCCTGCGCATAGACTCCGCTGTGGGGATCGAGGCTGTTGTCCCTGCTGTCATAGACGGCAACAGGGCCGACCTGAACCAGTCGGCTTTCGATGTCCTGCTGTGGCAGCTCGATATCTGGCGGATCGTCTTCGTCGCGCCGCGGGCTGACCTTCAGGTCCAGAAAGAGCGCCCGAAACCCGATATAGATATTGGGTGCGATGCGCATCTGCGGATCGACAAAGGCGACGAACCCGGTGTCGTTGATATCGACCGACCGGTTCGCCTGGCCCGCGTTAGGGCCCACACCGAAAAAGCGCAGGTTCACATCGCCGTAGCCAGCAAAGAGGGTCAGCCGGAACTTGTCCTTGGCCCATGCCATCTTGTGGCCGGCCCCAAGCGCCCAGCTGCCATTGGAGGTGGCCATCGCCGCGGCCCCTGTAGTCCAGGGCTCCTTCG